>JANOFL010000083.1:0-3447 GCA_031405895.1 Planctomycetota bacterium | reverse complement strand
GAGGTGCCGGCATGAAACGGCAGTCATCGGTCACGCAGTCATCGACCCGGCCCATGGGCAGCATTATTTCACCGGCGCGCGGGTTTGTCTGGGTCTGTCTGTTTCCCGTTCCCCTGCTCTATTGTTGGTGTTGCGGGGTTTTTGCGGTGGGCGTCCGCCGACACTGGCCGACGTGCGGTATTGGCCGGCGAAATGGCGGCTGATACGATGACCGAGGCAAAGCAAAACCATGCGCCAGCGTAGCTTCAATTGGCAGAGCACCGCTTTCGTAAAGCGGGGGTTATGGGTTCGACTCCCATCGCTGGCTTGTCGGGCGACTGGATCCGGGTGTTACCGGCAGTTGCGTGATGGCCGCCGTCATTGCCAATCGCCGCGATTTCGGCAATAATTCGCGGTTTGCGGTCCGGGGTCCTGCCCGACGCGGCTTGCCCGTCCTGACGGGCGAGGATGTCTTTTTCAGGCGTAGGGCGGTTGAGTTGCCGGGCGGGAGCTTGGTGCCACGTCCTGGCGGACGAGGATGACTGTTGTTTCCGGAGCGGGCTGGCGACCGGATTTCCGTTTTTCCCACTGGTGAGAGTCCATGGCTGAAGCCCCCGCGTTTTCGCTCCGGGAGTTCCTGACTTCCAACAGTTCGTTTGGGCCGGCCGATGTGCGGACCATCGCCCGGGCCATCTGTGACGACTACACCCAGTTCCCGACGTTGCGCGATCTGGCCAGCGAGCTGGAATCGCAGACTTCGCGTTCGCCCGCGACTTCGGTCCGGCTGGGCATCTGTCAGTATCTGCTCGGTCGTTACCGGGCAGCATTGCTGACGCTGGAAAACGCCGATGGCGGTGCCTTGGCCCTTTACTATCAGGGCAAGTCCCATATCGCGCTCGAAAACCAGGGCCGGGCGATTGAATGTTTCGACCAGGCGCGGAAGGCCGGCTACAACGGCGACGAGTGCAGTGTCGCGGTGGCTGAAGCCCAACGGCTGAACGGCGACCTCGAGGGCTCGATGGCGATCCTCGACAACCTGTTCGGGCCAGTCGAGCAGACGGCCGAGTACCTCTACCAGCGGGCCGCGACGATCGCTTCGCTCGGCACGAATCCCGCCGAGGTCATCGCCCTTTACACCCGCGCTGCCGAGATCGACGACAAGCACGCAGGAGCGCTGTTCGGGCTGGGGCTGGAAAACGACCGGCGCGGCAACGACGACCGGGCGATGGAGCTTTACCACCGGGCGAGTTCGGTCTTTCCGTCCAGCGTCGGGGCGCTGCTCAACCTCGGCCTGCTCTACGAAGACCACCAGCAGTTCCAGCGCGCGGTCCGCTGCTACGACCGGATTCTGGAGTCGTTTCCGGTTCATGAACGGGCCCGCCTTTATCGCCGCGACTCGATGGAGAGCCTGGACGGCGGCGAACGCTGGGACGAAGACGCCGAGCGGTTGCAGCGGCGGATGCAGCACGTCATGAGCGTGCCGATCGCCCAGTTCGAGTTGTCCGTCCGCAGCCGCAACTGCTTGCAGAAAATGGGGATCATGACACTGGGCGACTTGACCCGGATCACCGAGATGGAGCTGCTGGCGAGCAAGAATTTCGGCGAGACTTCGCTGACCGAGATTCGCGAAGTGCTGGCCAACCGCGGGCTTTCGATCGGCCAGTTCGCCGCCGTGACCGCGGCTCCGGAAGTCGAAGTCGTCGACACGTCGGCCATGTCGCCCGATGAACAGGCATTGCTCGAACGGCCGATTGGCGACCTCAACCTCTCCGTCCGGGCCCGCAAGTGCATGACGCGACTGGGCCTGCACACGATCGGGGAACTGTTGCGGAAGAGCGGCGACGATCTGCTGGAATGCAAGAACTTCGGCGTGACGAGCCTGACCGAGGTCCGCGAAAAACTGACCCAGGCCGGCCTGAAGCTGCGGGGCGAATGAGAGCTTGGCCGCCGGCGGTCTTCCACTGTGAACCGCCAGGCGCAAGCCGCGGGCTCTCATGGATAGCGGGCTCTCCTGGATGACTGCGCGGGCAGTTGAAGGGGCGAAATGCCCGCGGCTGGCGCCCTGCTGATTGTAGCGAAGAGCCCGCGGCTGGCGCCTTGCTGATTGTAGCGAAGAGCCCGCGGCTGGCGCCCTGCGGTTCAGTGGGGGAACTGTCGGTGGCGCGGCGACGGCGCCTTTCGGCGGGATGATTCATGAAGCCCGGATTCGAGTTTGAGCTGCTTCACATCGACCGGCATTGTGGCGCGCGGCTGGGGCGGCTGACCACGCCGCGGGGTGCGATTGACCTGCCCGCGTTCATGCCGGTGGGAACCTGCGGCACAGTCAAGGGCGTGACGTTTGATCTCGTCGCAGCGACCGGGGCCCAGGTTGTTCTCGCCAATACCTACCATCTGGCGCTGCGGCCCGGTGCGGAAGTGGTAGCGGCCATCGGCGGGCTGCACGCCTTTTGCGGCTGGCAGGGACCCATCCTGACCGACAGCGGCGGCTTCCAGCTCTTCAGCCTCGCGGCCCGGGTCCGGATCAGCGAGGAGCGGGCGACGTTTCAGTCACACATCGACGGCAAGACGCTCGATCTTTCGCCTGAAGATGCCGTCCGGATCCAGGAACAGCTGGGCTCGGACATCGCGATGGTGCTCGACCATGTCGTGCGGCTGCCGGCCCCGGCACCTGAAATCGAAGAGGCCGCCGCGCGGACGGTCCGCTGGGCTGACCGCTGCCAGAAGGCCCACGCGCACTCTGGCCAGGTCCAGTTTGCGATTGTCCAGGGTGGCCTCAATCACCAGCTGCGGGAACGCAACGCCCGCGATCTGGTCGCGCTGGATTTTCCCGGATACGCCATTGGCGGGCTGAGTGTCGGCGAAAAGCCAGAAGAAATGTACGCCGCGATCACGGCGACGATTCCTCACCTGCCGTCCGACCGGCCGCGATACCTGATGGGTGTGGGAACGCCAGCCGACCTGCTGGAGGGCATCCTGCGGGGCGTCGACATGTTCGATTGTGTCATGCCGACCCGGAATGGCCGCAACGCGTGGGGCTTTACGGACGAGGGACCGGTCAAATTGCGGAACGCAAGCCACCGGCTTGATCCGCGCCCGCTGCAGGCGGAAGTCAAAACGCCCTGGTCGCATTTGAGCCGGGCCTACTTGCGGCACTTGTTCCTTGCGGGGGAGATGCTGGGGCCAACGCTGCTGTCCCTCCACAACCTGGCCTATTACCAGCGGCTGGTACGGCAGGCGCGCGAGGCCATCGCCAATGACTGTTTTCTGGAGTTTCAGCTGGAGCGGCTGGCCGGATGGTCGCGGCCAGGCGAGTCGGCCTTGTGAGTCGTGCTGGCAAAACTTAGGATTTAGAACGCGCGGGGCCAGATTTGATCTTGGCGAGCGGCAGGGGGGCAGCCCACCCGGGCCGGCCCAAAAAGCCGGGGGGGTGACCCCGGCCGCGCGCCAAAAAAACAACGTTGGGGGCGC
>JANOFL010000056.1:0-11858 GCA_031405895.1 Planctomycetota bacterium | reverse complement strand
CGCCAAGACCCCTCAGTCCAGACTGCGCAGAGAATATGACTCCCGACTCCCGCTTTCTGTTCGTTTGCTGTCAGGCGGGTGCCGAAACAGCTTGCAAGCGGGAGCTGGCGGGGCGGCATCCGGAACTCAAGCTCGCATTCTCCCGACCTGGATTCATCACCTTCAAGTGTGATCAAGGGATCGACGCGCCGTCGTTTCAGCTGGTCTCGACGCTGGCCCGCACCTGGGGCTGGTCGCTGGGCAAAGCCACGGGCACCGACGCGCGGGAAGTGGCGGTTGAAGTGGCCCGGCTGGCCATTGCCGTGCAGCCCCAGGTGATTCAAAGCTGGCAACGCGATTTAAAACTGCCCGGCGACGATGGCTTTGAGCCGGGCCCAACTCCGTTGGCCGTCGAAGCCGGGCGGGTGGTCGCCGAAGCCCTGAATCAGGCTGGCGGAGGCACGCTTGCCGTCAACCGCCGCGCCAAACCGCATGAACGGGTGCTCGATGTGGTTCTGGTCGAGCCCGACCAGTGGTGGATCGGCTGGCATCTGGCTGACACCATCGCGCAGACCTGGCCCGGCGGAGTTCCGGAAGTCGAATTGGCCGAGCCGCTGGTCAGTCGCGCCTGGCTCAAACTTTGCGAAGCCGTCCTTTGGGGCCAGGTGCCGTTGCGGGCCGGCGACATTGCGCTGGAGCTTGGCAGTGCTCCCGGCGGCGCTGTGCAGTACCTGTTGCAACGCGGCCTGAAAGTGATCGCCGTCGACCCGGCGGAAATGGACGAAGCGATTGCCGGGCACGAGCATTTGCACCATATCCGGCGGCGGGCGCGGGAAGTCCCCAACCGCGAGCTGGCCGGCGTGCGCTGGTTGCTGGTCGACATCAACATGCCGCCGCAGTACACGCTGGATGTGCTGGAGGACTACATCCAGCAACGCCAGCTGCCAGTCCGGGGTGTCATCGCCACACTGAAGCTGCCCGAATGGGAACTGCTCGATGGCCTCGACACTATCCGCGAACGGGTCCGGGGCTGGGGCTTTGGCGTCGTCCGCACTCGCCAGCTCGCATTCAATCGCCGCGAGTTCTGCCTGGTCGCATTGCGGAACCGGTTTGAACGGCGGATGGCGGCGCTGTCAGACTCGCAAGATCTGTCCGTTCAGTCCGATCTGACGGATCCGGCCGATTTGCCTGCTCCGACCGATCTTATTGATCCCCAAAACTGATATCTGGCACAGCCGGCAATTCGTTTGTCGGGTCAGGCGGCGGTGGCACAACAGCCTCAACCAGATCTCCACGCTGGGGCCGCAGGCTGTCAAGGTTGCTGGTCGACACGACGTAGTACCAGACGCCAAACCGCTCGTTCAGTTCGGCGACCTTGTCCTTCGATGCCTTGACCCTGTCCTCATGATCCTTGAGTTCCTCCCCAAAACGGGTCTTGTCACCTTCCCAAGCCGACTTGGCTGCCTCGTACTCCATTTTCTGCAAGTCATACGCAATGAACGAAGGATCACGCGTGTCGGCTGGAGGTTCGGCAGGAGGCGTCTCGCCACCGGCCAAGGCCGGTGCCTCCGGCCGCGGAACATAGCCATCGGGCTGGAGTGGGGCGACAGGTTCAAATGGGGCAACCGGTGCCGGCGGCAAGAGCGACTCGTCGAAGGTCACGCGGATCATGACGTAGCGGTTCTTTTCCGCCAGCGAATCGTCGGTGTCGCCGGGCGATTCCGCACCAGCCGTGGGCGAACCGGAAGCATCAGCTCCCGGTGATTGCCCAGCGTCAGAAACAGGCGGCTGACTCCCATCGCTTGCCGGTGCGTCGGTCGCTGGCTGGATTTCATCTTCCGAGAGATCAGAGGCCGCTTCGCCAATCTCGATGCTCTTTTCGTCGCCCGCGACTTCGCGACCAAGGTAAAGCGTGTAGACCAGTCCATCGTCGAAGGCGAGTTCCAGTTCGCCCTGTTCGGCGACAATGGACAGTTCCTCGCCACTTTCGTCCTTGGCCAGGACATTGAATCCGCGAGACGCCAGTTCGGCCTGAAGGCGCCGGACGGCCTGTTGCAATCGGGCCGGGTCTTCGCGGAGCGACTCGAGCGGATTGAACTTCAGTTCCGGCGTGATCAGCTGCTGTCCCTGAAACGTGAATTTCGGCCGCACGCCGCGGATCGTCAGGGCATCGGCCGTCCGGACGAGGCCGTCGATTTCGAAGGTCTGCAACTTCTCTTGCGCGACATCCAGCCCTTCCAGTGTCCACTGACCAGCCGGGTCGGGCCGTTTGAGTTCGAGCTGGTCCCCCTGGACTTTGGTCAGCCCCAACGTCAGGCCGAGAGCGTTTTTTTCTTCGAGGATCTCATAGCGGTCGACTTTCACCCGAACGGCCGTCGGGTCGGTCAGCTCAAGCAGGTCGGGTTTGATCCAGTCCGCGAACCGGGTCGACAAGTCGAGTTCCAGCGGGATGGCGTAGACGTCGTTTTCCCCGGCTACCCGGACGTAACGGAGTTTGGCCGGCCGGCGACCGGACTCGGGCCGCCCGTCGTCGCGTGAAACGGCACCCGTTGCTTCCTTTCCAATGATCAAGTCGGCCAGCGTCACGTCGCCAGCGGCCTTGAGCGTGATCCGCTTGCCGACAGCCTCCGGATCGGAGCTGCCCGGATCGCGTGGGTCGATCACGCCGTACTTTTCGTGATCGGCGACCAAACGGGTGGTCACAGCCTGTTTGGTCAGGCCAATCAGCGCCGTCGCGGATTTGGCCAGGCGGTCCACGGCTTCAGCCGGATAATCGTAGTGGGTCGGGATCGACCAGACGCCGTTCTTCTTGCGAACCATGAACTGCTGGGGCTTGCCGTCGGCGTCGACCGCGAGCACCTCCAGCGACTCCGGGGCAGCGCTGGCTGTTTCCAGTTCGGTGAAAAACGGCTTGCCCTCGTCGCTGAACGGTGATTCGGCCGGCGGGCGGCTACCGCTCCAGGTCCAGCCAGCCAGCGCAGCCAACACAACGGCCGAGCCTGCAAACGAAATTGTCTTCGCGGGTTCGTTCTTCATGATTTCACCTCGGCGGTCGAATAGCCCGGCGTTGCAGGGTCCCTTTTCGTCCGAACCTCGCTGTTCTCGCGGATGGCGCGGCTGATCAGGACCCCGATGCCCAGCAACAGAGCCGGCAGGGGGGCCAGCAGAATGGCCAACGTCCGGTAGCGGTTCTCCAGGCCGGAGACTTGCTCGCGTTCGCGGATCCGCAGGTTGGCCACATCCGCTTTCAGCTGGTTTTCAAGCTGTTCCCGCTTGCGGCTCAAGCGGGCGTTGGCGTCGGTTTCCTTCTGGAACGCCTGCTGGCTTTTCTGGATGAAATTGAGCGACTCGTCTTCGCTGATCTTCTGGGCCGCTTCGTCAAGTTCCTGTTGCAGCTTCTGGATCTCGTCGTCTGTCTTCTGCTCCATTTTCCGCTGTTCGATGGTGGCCAGCTCACGGAAGCCCAGCACCTGCTGCTCCACCGTTTCCAGCGTCCGCGAGCGGGGCCGGCGATTGCGGAGCGCCACGAACTCCGGATCGCCCGCGAGTGTTTCAATCGAGTTGAACAACAGCCGCAGGTTGTCGAGTGGCTGCCCGAGCGCCCGCTGCTGGGTGTGGAAGAAGTCGGAAACGAAGTCCAGGTCGCAGATGATGATCACCTGTTCCGGACGCTTCCTTTCCGGTTGGGCAGTTTCAGGCCCGTTCGCGGCATTGTCAGGTTTTTTCGCATCGTCCCCGACCAGCTGACCCTGAATCAGAGCGGCGACTACATGATCGGATTCACCGAACGTCGTAGCCGGCTTGCGCTTCAGGACGATCAGGTCGTCGCCAGTAATCTGGCTGCGGGCCGCCTGTTCGACCACCTCTTCGCGGCCGGTTCGCGGGTTGAAACCGGGCTGGACTTCCATCGGCGTCTCGGTCAGTTCCGCCCACGGGATTGTGCCCGACTGTTTTCCAAGCGACACCAGCGGGACGAATTCGAGATCTTTGGCGTCTTCCCTTTGACGCACTGAGCCAGGATAGAAGAACAGCAGCTCGTCCAGCCCTCCTGACGCAGGCTGATTGCGGATCATTTCCGCTTCACCACCATTGCGGCAGTAAACGAAACAGCAGTCAAACGGCCCGTAGTCCTCGGGCCACGTCGGGCCAAGGAACTCGGGCCACTTGCCGGAAAAGTTGGGATGCGGGTTGAGCAGGTTCCAGGCAGTTTCCCCTGCGTTCCATTCCACGCCAAGCGCGTCCATCAGGCTCGAACAGGTTCCCCCTTCGGCCTTGGGAAACATGGCACTCGTCAATACCTGGGCATAGGGCGACTGCGAGTTGACACGAGGCATTAACGGGGCGTTAAGCACACCAATCGCGGTCGGATTCTGCGTCGTCCAGTAGAACGGCAGGGGATCGCACAACAGGATCACGGGATGGCCGGCCGCGATGTAGGTCTTGAGGGCCGTATTGGCCGCGTCATCGAGGCTGGAGGGGTCCGCCACGAGCAATACCTCGGGGGCGGTTCGCTCCGGTGGCGATGGTCCCGGCGTGGGTGCAGCCGGATCGGCGTCGGCCGCCGGCTCCGGGGCCGAACCCGGAACGTACAAAGCCAGCTCGGACTGTGGTATCTGCTGGACGCGATACATTTTTTCCAGCTCGTCCAGTGTCCGGGCGTAGGCCCACGGAATCCGCTGGCCCTCGAACTCAGGGCCTCCGAAATGGGTGTCGGTGTCGACGATCCCAAGCGTGATCCGCTTCTGCTTCGACGAAGCTGACGCAATCCCGCGTGTCAGCTCGTACTCGATCGCGGTGTCGCCATCGATGGCCGGGATCGTGACGTCGCCCTCGGGGGCGCTGATCACGGCCCCCATGAAGACCTCCTGCTCGACGATTTTGCCGCCCGTTTCCGAGCGTTCCCGCCGCGGTTCAACGCCGGCCGCGAGCGCCGCCCGCTCGGAATCGGTGTAGGGTTCGACTTCACGGATTTCGACTGAGAGGCTGTTTCCGCCCTGGCTGTCGTACTGGCGCAACAGGTTCAGCAGGTTCTTGCGCGGCTGGACAAAATCGCGCGGAACGTCCTTGCTGACGTAAGCCTTGAGCGTCACCTGCTTTTTCTCTTCACCGAGGCCTGCCAGCGTCGCGACCGTGGTCGGGCTGAGCGTGTAGAGCCGTTCGGCAGTCAAATCGGCCTGCGACCAGCGCCCGCTCGACCAGGCCCCGGCGAGATAGTTGAGCGCGACGAGGCCAACCACCAGCGACAGTGTGCGCACCAGATAATGCCCGCTCTGCATCGCTTCCCGCCCGCGGCTCCAGTGCCGCCGGCCAATCACGACGAGGTTCAGGTAGAGCATCAACGCGGTGAGGCTGGCGAAGTAGAACAGCGACGGCACCGAGATCACGCCGGCCAGAAAATCCTGCAGGTTCCATTCCACGCCGAGCCGCTCGAGGCCGACCGAACCGCGAAAATAGACACCAATCAGCACCGGGATCGCACAGAACAACGCCCCCAACACGAACGCCACAGTCGTGCTGTCCGTCAGCGACGAGGCGAACATCCCGATCGCCAGCATCGCCAGCCCGGCCAGCCAGTAGCCGAAATAAGTCGCGAACATGACACCCCAGTCGGGTGTGCCGAGCATCTGGATCGAGATCAGCTGCGAGAGCGAAAAGAGCAGCGCGATCGTGTAAACCGCAGCGGCAGCAAAATACTTGCCCAGCGTGATTTCGAGGTCCGACGCCGGCAGCGTGAACAGGATCGCGTCGGTGCCGGAACGCCGCTCGTCCGCCCAGCTCGCCATCGTGATCGCCGGGGCGAGGAACAGCAGCAGGAACGGGAACCAGCGACTGAGCTGGTCGAGGTTCGCCACATTGTCGGCAAAAAACTGCTGATTGAAAGTCATCACGGCGCTCACCGTGACAAAGGCCACGATCACGACATAGCCCAGCACACCAGCAAAGTACTGCTTCAGGTTCCGCCAGAAAAAGGCGGAGATCACATAGGGTCGAAACATGTTGCTGAAATGTCCTTGGCCAGAAAAAACCGTCCAGACCTGTCAAACAAAAACCGCCGCTCCGCTGCCGGATCAGGCACTCCGCGCCCGCTGGCTGAAACCGGTCAGTTCGTGAAAGCGCCGCTCCAGTGCCTCGCGATTGGCACCGAGCCCGGTCGCAGGGCCGTCGAAGACCAGTTGCCCGCGATCGATCAACAGCACCCGCTCACAAAGCACTTCGACTTCCTGCAGGATGTGGGTCGACAGCAGCACCGTCCGCGAACGGCCCAGCTCGACGATCAGCTCGCGGATGCCTACCAGCTGGTTGGGGTCGAGACCGCTCGTCGGCTCGTCGAGGATCAGGACTTCCGGATCGTGCACGAGTGCCTGGGCCATCCCGACACGCTGGCGGAAGCCGCGCGAAAGTTTGGCGATCGGCTTGTTCCAGACTTCACCCAGCTGGCAGCGGTCGGCGACCCAGTCGAGGCGGTCCTTGCGGCGGCCGGCGTCCAGCCCGCGGACTTTGGCGATGAAAGTCAGGGCACTGGCCGGTGTCATCTCGGTGTAGAGCGGGCCGTTTTCGGGGAGGTAGCCAATCCGGCGGCTGCCTTCGAGCCGGTCGGTCTCCATGTCGTGGCCTGCGATGGCGACCGCCCCCCGCGTCGGCGCGAGGTAGCCGGTCAGAAGCTTCATCGTCGTCGACTTGCCCGCCCCGTTCGGTCCGAGAAAGGCACAGACTTGCCGGGCCGGAACCTCGAACGAAACATTCTCAACGGCCGCGAACTGGCCGTAGAATTTGCTCAACCCCGCGGCCACTATCATCGGCGGCGGGGTACTGGACTGGTGTTTCATGCCGGCTGACCTGATCTGCGAAACAAACGGTGAACCGGCGACAGAGAGGTTCGTGCATGACCCCTCACCGGATCTGTCCGCGGCACAAGTCGCGCGAACACGATTGGCCCCTTGCAAACTACGATGCAAGGACCGCCCGTCGCCCGCCAATACCCCCCGGGGACAGAGCAGCCGCATTTTCGTGCAGCCAGCCCCGTTTTTCAACGGGGCTGACGTGGTGACCAGGCTCCCGCCTGGTCGATGCGCGCCAAATCAACATATTGTGGCATTGCCAGCAACGCCTTTTCCGGACCGGTTCCAATGAACTATGTCGACGGCTTCATTCTGCCTGTCCCAACCAGGCACCTTGCCGCTTATCTCAAGCTGGCCGAAAAGTCGGCCCGCATCTGGATCGAGCTTGGTGCGCTGGAGTATCGCGAAGCAACCGGTGACGATCTGGCCAGCCAGGGCGCCGTGAACTTTCCCCAGGTCGCTCAGGCCAAAAAATGGTGAGACCGTTGTCTTCGCCTGGATCACCTACAAGTCGCGCAAGCATCGCGACGAAGTCAACAAGAAGATCATGGGCGACCCGCGGATCCAGGCGATGATGCAGCTGAAACTGCCGTTCGACCTCAAACAAATGGCGTATGGCGGCTTCCGAATCGCGGTCAAGTCCTGATCCGGCGCGTCGTCCGTTCCGCGTTTGTCGCTGACTTCTCCGAAGTCAGCAGTCGCGCCTCTCCATTGTCGCTGACTTCTCCGAAGTCAGCGGTCGCCTCTCACCGTTGGCCACTGACGTAGATGTCAACGAGGAAGAACACAGCTTTGCTCTTGCCCGGGTTCCGCAGCGCATGTTCGACATCAGCCCGGTACTGGGCTGAATCGCCCTTGTTGAGCCGCTGGGCGAAGGTCCCGCTCCTCACATCGAGGCAACCCTGCTGGACCGTCACAAACTCGCGGGTGCCCTCGAAGTGAGCAGCGCTGGCCAGCTCCTGGCCGGCATAAAGCGTGACTTCGTAAAACTCGACGTCCTTTTCGAGGTTCAACGGGCTGAGCGTCCGGATCCGGCACTGCTTGTCGTCGCGAAAGACCGAGGCCGTATCTCCCGCACGGATGACCTCGACGCCGCGCGGCGCGAAAGCCCCGGCCACGAGGTCGGCCAGCGTCAAGTCAAACGCCCGCGCGATCCGGAAAGCCACCGCCAGGGTCGGATTGGCCTGGCCCCGTTCGACCTGGCTGAGCATCGAGCGGCTGACGCCACTCAGACTTGCGAGCAGGTCCAGTGTCCAGCCCCGTTCGCGCCGCAAATGCCGGATCCGCCCGCACACAAACTGGTGCAGCGGTTCGGTGTCGGCTTCGGCAACAGGTCGTCTCGGACTCATGATTTCTGTACGTGGTGACATAGCTCCGCTTTGTCAGTCGACAGCTGTTTTCCGGTTCTTCACGCCCGGTTGCGACCCGAACGATTTTCACTATATTGAACGCCGTTCCACTATAGCAGAAACCCTGACTCCCGCCAGAATCTGTCATCTGGCCGGTGGCCCGCCGGTTTCGCTATCGTGATGGGCAATGGAAAGACCGGTTCATGACCTGGATTCTCCCGCCAACACCGATGAATGCCACACTGCCCGGCACGATGCCCGCCCTGCGGAAGCTCAAGAGCGCCCCCGGACTCGACTATTGCCCGGCCATCGAACTGCCGAAAATCGGACCGCGTCAGGTCCTGGTCCAGGTCACCCATGCCGGAGTTTGCGGTACTGACCGGCACATCTACGAGTGGGACCGCTGGAGCCAGGGCCGCGTAAAAATCGGGATCACAACCGGGCACGAGTTTTGCGGACTGGTCCACTCGGTCGGTGAAGCCGTCACCCGCGTCCAGCCCGGCCAGCGGGTTAGCGCCGAGGGTCACGTCAGCTGCAGCATCTGCGAACAGTGCCGCACCGGCCAGGCCCACATCTGCAGCTCGGTTGAAATCCTCGGCATCGACACCAACGGCTGCTTCGCGACCTGGATCGCGGTGCCTGAAGAAAACATCTGGCCGGTCCATCCGCGGATCTCGAACGAAATCGCCGCCGTCTTTGATCCGCTCGGCAATGCCGTCCACACCGTCATGACTGCCGGCGTCAGCGGCAAATCCGTCCTTATTACTGGCGTCGGCATTATCGGCCTGATGGCAGTCACAGTCGCGAGAGCCGCCGGCGCCGGACGAATTTTCGTGACCGACGTCAACCACGACCGGCTGAAACTGGCAAAAGAACTGGGCGCTGACGAGGCCTTTCCGGCCGATCAGCCGTGGGTCGATGCCGTTCGCAAGGCGACCCATAGCGGCCCGCAGGTTCTGCTCGAAATGAGCGGCAACGCCCGGGCGATCCGCGACGGCTTCTCAGCCCTCCGCAACGGCGGGACGGCCGCCTTGCTGGGCATTCCCGGCGACGACGTGCCGATCGACCTCTCGAACCACATCATTTTCAAGGGCGCAACCGTCTACGGCATCAACGGCCGCAAGATGTTTGAGACCTGGTACCAGATGGAAAGCCTGCTGCTCTCCGGCCGGCTTAACCTCGCCCCGATCATCACCCACACCATCGAGATGACCGATTACCATTCGGCCTTCCGGATGATGCAGACTGGCGAAGCGATCAAGGTCGTGCTGCGAATCCCGCAACCGTAGAGCGTCATCAACGTCGGTTTTTGGGGTGGCCTTCTCTGTGAACCGAAGGCGCTAGCCGCGGGCTCTTCGAAGCCCAGCGCCAACCGTGAGCCTCCCGGAGAGCCCGCGGCTAGCGCCTTCGGTTCACACTGAAAACTGCCTGGGAAATCTCAAATTTTCAGATCTGATCCTCCATGCCCAACGCCCACTTCGACCGCCGCGCCTCCGAAACCATCAGCCAGCTCGACTCGAGCGGCCAGCGCAAGCCCTTCTACGCCCTCCAGTCGCCCATGCGGCCAATCGTCCGGATCCAGGGCCACGGCGATCTGCTGGTGCTCTGCGCCAACAACTACCTTGGCCTCGCCGACCATCCCGAAGTCATCGAAGCCGGAATCGAGGGCCTGAAAAAGTACGGAGCCGGCACCGCTTCCGTCCGCTTCATCTGCGGCACGCTCGACTGCCACCGACAGATTGAATCGGCCATCGCCCGCTTCGTCGGCACGCCCGCGGCGCTCACCTGGGTCAGCTGCTGGAACGCCAACGAAGCCCTCTTCCCGACGCTCGTCGCTCCCGAAGACGCGATCCTTTCCGACGAGCTGAACCACGCCAGCATCATCGACGGCATGCGTTTGATGGCCAAAGGGGTCACCAAAAAGGTCTACCGCCACAGCGACCTCGAACAGCTGGAACTGCAGCTGCGCGAGACACACGCCAACCCGGTCCGCTGGGTCGTGACCGATGGCGTATTCAGTATGGAAGGCGACGTCGCGCGGCTGCCCGAGTTGCACGATTTGTGCGAGCGTTACGACGCGATGCTGGTTGTGGATGACTCGCATGGCGTGGGAGTGCTGGGGCACGGGGGTCGCGGCACGCCCGAGCACTTTGGGCTGCTGGGGAAGATCGACGTGCTGACAGGAACGCTCGGCAAGGCCCTTGGCGGCGCGGCGGGCGGTTACATCGCGGCATCACAGAAAGCAGTCGAGCTGCTGGAACAGCGGGCAAGGCCGAGCCTCTTCTCCAACGCCCTCCCGGCCACCGTGGCCTGCAGCGCCCGCCGCGCGATCGAAGTCGTCGAGCGCGATCCGTCAATCGTCGCCCGACTGCACCAGAACGTCGCCACGCTTCGCAGGGGGCTGGCCGGACTCGGCTTCGATCTGCACGACAGTCCGACAGCCATCATCCCGATCATGATCGGCGACGAAGCCGAAGCGATCCGCAAGTCCAAACGCCTCTTCGAGCTGGGCGTGATGGTGATCGGATTCGGCTTCCCCGTCGTCCCCCGCGGCCAGTCCCGCCTCCGCGTCCAGGTCTCCGCCGCCCTCACCGACGCCCACCTCGACCAGACGCTGGCGGCGTTCGCGACGCTGTGATTCCAACGTGGGATAGGCTTCCAGCCTGTGATTTGTGAGCCATTTCCCGATGATTGACCTGCGAAGTGATACGGTGACCCGGCCGACGGCTGCCATGCGGGCGGCGATGGCGGGGGCCGAGGTGGATGATGATGTGATCGGCGTCGATCCGACGGTCAGGCGGCTGGAGGAGCGCGTCGCGGCTTTGCTCGGCAAGGAAGCGGCGATGTTCATGCCGTCGGGGACGATGACCAACCAGGTAGCCGTTCGCCTGCATTGCCGGGCGGGCGATGAGCTGATCTGCGAAGAAGGCTGCCACATTTACAACTACGAGCAAGGGGCCGTGGCCCAGCTCAGCGGCGTGGCGACGCGGACTGTGCACGGCCAAAGAAGCGTCCTGCGGAGCGAACAGCTGGACCCGCTGGTCCGCCCCGACAACGAACACGCCCCGCGGACCCGGCTGGTCTGCCTTGAGAACACCCACAACCGCGGCGGCGGCGTAATCCTGCCGCTGGAGTCGATCGACGATGTCTGCGCGTGGGCCAAATCGCGCGGTCTGGCCCGGCACCTCGACGGAGCGCGGCTGATGAACGCCGTGGTGGCGACGGGCATCCCGGCCGACCGCTGGGCACAGGATTTCGACACGGTCAGCCTCTGCTTCAGCAAAGGGCTCGGCGCGCCGGTCGGCAGCGTCCTTGCCGGTCCGCGCGAGCTGCTGCCGATGATGCGGCGGCACCGCAAGCTGTTCGGTGGCGGGATGCGGCAGTCGGGCATCATCGCGGCGGCCGCGCTGTACGCGCTCGATCATCACGTCGAGCGGCTGGCCGACGACCACGCCACAGCCCAGGCGTTGGCCCGCGTGATCCAGCAGTCGCCCCGGTTGAAGCTGGAACCAGAAGCCGTCGACACCAACATTGTGATCTTCCGGCTCGACTGGCCAGGTGCTGACGCCGCCGAATTCTGCCGCCAGGCCGTCGACCGCGGCGTCTGGATGTTGCCCTTCAGCCGCGTTCACGTGCGGGCAGTGACGCATCTCGATGTGACGAAGGATGACTGCGCGAGGGCAGGGGCCGT
>JANOFL010000016.1:0-6101 GCA_031405895.1 Planctomycetota bacterium | reverse complement strand
ACACGGAGGGCTGACGCCCTGCCGCTCGCCAAGATCAATTCTGAATTCGCTATCCCGATTTCGACTCCCGACCCCTTCAATTCGGCGTTTCACCCGCCGGGCTGGCCGGGCCCGAAGAACTTGCTCAGGTCAATCCCCTTTTCCCGCTGTTCGTCTTCCAGCAGCTTCATGCGGACCTCCAGTTTTTCGATCTGCCGGGTCAGCTTGGGAATCAGCTCGGTCACCGCGTCGGGGCGTGGCGGTTCAGGGATGCTGGGATAGCCAAGTTGCCGCTGGAGGGCACTGAAGAAATACGCCGGCTCGCGGCGGCGATTGGCGAGCGCGATGCGACCTTCGCGTTCGCCAAACAAGACCGCAACGTCCTTGCCTTCTGGCGCTTCAGCATGGCCGCGCTGTCGGGCGTACTCGCTATAGACATAAACCAGGTCCGCCAGGTCGACAATTCCCAGGCGGTGCCGCACGGCGAGAATCCAGGCCGACCAGTCGGCGTCGTAGACCGGATCGCCGGCCATCGCCTCCAGCCCCTTGTCGTAACTCAGGCGGCAACGGGCGACGGCCTCGAACTGAAAAAAGAACAGCCCGGCTGGCAGGGCCTGCTCCGCCCGAAAGCGGGCTTCGCGCGATAAAATCGCCATCGCCCGCTGCATGTCGAACCGGCCTTCGTCCGATTCCGCCGCCTCAACGAGGAACGTCTGGAACGGTGCGAAGTAATGCCCCAACCGTCGCATCGCCGTCCCCATCGTTCCGGCATGGTTCAGTTCGGCGAGCAAAAAATCGATCGCGTGCGGCAGGCGGGTGGTGACCAGCACCTCCTGCCGGACGGTTTGCAACAACTCCTGGACCGGCAAGGCAGAACTCGTGCGCTCGGCCAGCGCCCGAAACAGGTGGGCCTGCTCGATGTACTCTTCCGGTTGCTGCAGGCTGGCTTTTTGCGGTTCCAAATGAGCGCCGGGAGCGGATTGACGGGCGGCCTGCGGTAGGGCTGGCGACCGCCTCAACGTTATACTGTCAGCCGGAACAGGCCCGAACAGGCCCTCGTTCCACGGCACGCACCGACCTGAGCTTCTGCCTCGTGAAAGTGGGGCCATGGCAGCCTTGAGAAGGCAGAGCCTTTGGTCACCTCGTTCCATGGCGGGAGCCGTGGAACGGGTACATTGCCCACCGGCAACCTTTTTTCTGGCAACCGAACATGCAGGTTCATTCCCGCGGGTTTTCCTCGATCGCTGACGCCGTCCGGCAAATCCGTCAGGGTGGCGTCGTGATCGTCCTCGACGATGAGGATCGTGAAAACGAAGGCGACTTCATCTGTGCAGCCGAACTGGCGACGCCGGAGACCATCAACCTGGTGCTCAGCGGGCGGGGGGACTTTTGTGTCCCGCTTCTCGCTGAAACGGCCCGGCGGCTGGATGTCGAACCGCTGGTCCAGCGGAACACCACCCGTCTTGAAACGAACTTCATGACGCCGATCGACCATATCTCGGCCAAGACCGGGATTACGGCGGCCGAAAGGGCTCATTGTGTGCGACGGATCTGCGATCCCGAAAGTACAGCGGATGAGTTCGTCCGGCCGGGACACGCCCATTTGTTGCAGGCGAGGGAAGGGGGCGTGCTGCGGCGCGCCGGCCACACGGAAGCCGCCGTCGACCTGGCGCGAATGGCGGGACTTCAGCCCGTCGGCGTGCTCTGCGAAATTCTCGACGACGATGGCAACCGGGCGACGCGGGACCGGCTGATGGAAATTGCCGGCCAGCACGGTTTGCCGATCATCACGATCGAAGACCTGATCGCGCACCGGCGGCTGAACGAAAAGCTGGTCGCCCAGGTGGCCTCGGCGAAACTGCCGACGCGATTCGGCGAGTTCCGGATCGTCGCCTACGACGTCAAGTTTGAAAACCAGCAACCAATTGCCCTTGTGATGGGTGAACCGGAAAACGCCCAGCACCCGCCGCTGGTCCGGATGCACAGCAGCTGCTTTACCGGCGATCTGATCGACTCGCTCCGCTGCGATTGCGGCGACCAGCTGGGTACCGCCTTGCGGATGATCGCGGCCGAAGGAAACGGCGTGCTCGTTTACTTGCCCCAGGAAGGCCGGGGAATCGGACTGGTCGAAAAGATCAAGGCCTATCACCTCCAGGACCAGGGTATGGACACGGTCGACGCCAACATCGCCCTGGGATTCCGCGCCGATATGCGGGACTACGGCGTCGGCATCCAGATTCTGAAAGACCTTGGCCTCACGAAAATCCGGCTGCTGACCAACAACCCGAAGAAAACCGAAGCCTTCAATCTCCGCGGTTTCGACCTCGAAGTCGTCGATCAGGTCCCGATCATTTCGGAAGCCAACGATTTCAACCGGCGCTACCTCAACACCAAACGCGACAAACTGGGGCACCACCTGCCGCCGGCTGAAGCGGGGTAAAGGTTTTCCAGATCCGCCGGATCAGACAAATCCGACCGATCTGCCCTACCCGTACCGCACTTCCTCGCGCGGAGGGGCCAGTTTTGAGGAATCGAATTTTCTGATTCCCGTCCACTGGCAGGCGACGAGGCCGGCGTAGTACGGATTCAGCAGCAAGTACCTTTGCCAGAGTCGCTTCGGCTCGCGCCACAGTCGAAAGGCCCATTCCAGTCCGGATCGCTGCATCCACGCGGGGGCCTGGGCCAGTTCCCCGGCGTGAAAGTTAAAGGCCGCGCCCACCGCGAGCACTGGCATCGAAAGCTGTTCGCGAAACTCGTAGGCCCAGACTTCCTGGCGCGGGCAGCCAAGACCGACAAATGTGAGCTGCGCGCCGCTCTCGACGATCTGGCGGACCAGGTCCCCTTTCTCGTCGGCCGAGATTTTGCGAAAACGCGAGGGAATCGCCGCCGCGATTTTCAACCTCGGGAATTTCTCCAGTAGCCGGGCCTGCAACTGTTCGAGCAGTTCGGGCTTGCCTCCAAACAGGCAGACTGGCAGGCCTTCGGCCGCGGCGGCTTCCAGCACCCGCAACATCAGGTTCGGGCCGTAGACACGGTCCTTCAGGCCCGTCCCATGCAACAGGTTCAACGCCCAACGGACCGGCTGCCCATCCGGCACCAGCAGCTCCAGCTGGTTCAGCCGGTAGCGGTGCTCGGGGTCCATGACGCCGGTCATCACGCCGTGAACCGCGAGGGCACTGACCCCCAGCGGGCGGCGATGGTGGGCGGCGTCGAGTACTGCGGCCGTTGCCGAGTCGTAGCTGGCCGCTGCAATCCCGACCCCAAGCAGGTTTTTGCGGGCGATCGCGTTCAAGTGGCCGCCGTCAGGGTGGTCCATCGGTCGACGTTGGCTTCGTGGATTTCGCGCAGGATTCCCGGCACGTCGCGAGTCAGCCGCCAGCCGGGATAGTGCGACTGGAAACGGGTCAGGTCCGAGACGTACCAGATGTGGTCGCCGATCCGGTTGTCGTCAACATAGGTCCGCTCCAGCGGCCGGCCGGCGATCTCTTCACACTGCGTGATCGCTTCCTGCATCGAGCAGTGACTGAACCGGCCGCCGCCGATGTTGTAGACCTCGGCTGAACGCGGGGCGCGGAAAAAGTGTTCAAAAGCCATGATCAGGTCGTGGCTGTGGATGTTGTCGCGAACCTGTTTGCCGCGATAACCGAAAACCTTGTAGGGGCTGCCGGTCACGGCGCACTTCATCAGGTAGGCGAGAAAGCCATGCAGTTGCGTGCCGCTGTGGTTCGGGCCGGTCAGGCAACCCCCGCGAAAGACTGCGGTTTGGAGTCCGAAATAGCGTCCGTATTCCTGGACCAGAATGTCGGCCGCGACCTTGCTCGCCCCAAACAGGCTGTGCAGGCACTGGTCGATCGAGAGGTTTTCGGCGATCCCGCGATGATAGGGGTGGGCCGGGTCGATCTCCCAGCGTGTCTCCATTTCGCGGAGGGGCAGGCGGTTGGGCGCGTCGCCGTAGACCTTGTTCGTCGATGTGAAGATGAACACTGCATCCGGGCAATGCTGGCGCGTCGCCTCCAGCAGGTTGAGCGTGCCGTTGGCGTTGACCGTGAAGTCCACTTGTGGTGCCCGCGCCGCCCAGTCATGGGAGGGCTGCGCGGCGGCGTGAATGATCAGCGCCACATCGCGGCTATAGCGCCGGAACAGGCTCTCCATCAGTCCGGCATCGCGGATGTCGGCGTCGAAATGGATGTAACGTGGTCCCAGTTCCAGTTCCAGCGTATCGCGCTGCCACTGGGTCGAGGCTTCCTCGCCAAAAAACTCGCGCCGCATGTTGTTGTCGATGCCGACAACCGTCAGGCCGGACCCGGCGAAGTGGCGGGCGGCTTCGGAGCCGATCAACCCGGCCGAACCTGTAACAATGGCGATGCTCATGCAGGGCAAAAATCCGGCCGGACCGGTGAAAAAGCAAGGAAAGTCGCCCGCTTGAGCTGGCTGACAGGCGCGGAGGCCTTCCTCTGGCGGGCATGGGAAAACCTGTCCAACAGGCCAGGAATTGACCAGTCTATTCCGCCCGGACAGGCGGTCAACGAGCGAATCCAGCTCCTTGACCGTCAGTCGCCCCGGACGCCACTATTGGCCATCGAAGGGCCGGCACATTCCTTTGCAACGGCATAGACGTGTCAATCCGTCACGCCTGTCGCAGTTCGAGGCCTGGCAGAATGCAAAGTCTGGCCATGCGGCCTGGACCAACTCGTACTCGTACTCAGTCGCTTGGGACGGTACTCGTAGTCGTAATCGAAGATTGGGCCAGGAAGTCGAGCACGAGTACCGTTTCACTGAGTACGAGGGAAACCAACACCTGCGCTATTGCAGGATCCCACGCCAGTCATACCGCTACTGGTCCACACCAAACCGGTGCGTGGTCTTGTGGAAATAAGTCTCGCCCGGCCTGAGCAGGGAGGTCGGGAAGTCGGGATGGTTCGGACTATCGGGAAAGCGTTGCGTTTCCAGACACAAACCGTGTCGCTGGGCGTAACCTCCGGCGGCCGTCTCGCCGTTGAGATAGTTGCCGGAATAGAACTGCAGACCCGGCTCGGTCGTATGGATTTCCATCCAGCGGCCCGATTCGGGATCGCTCAGCCGGGCTGCCGGCCGAAGCTCGCCCACGATGCCTTCGACAGCGTAGCAGTGGTCGTAGCCGCCCGGTTCACCCGCCAGCTGGTTAATCTCCAGCCCAATCGTCTTGGCAGTCCGGAAATCAAAGGCTGTCCCCTCGACAGTTTCCAGATCGCCAGTCGGAATCCCGCCCTCATCGACTGGCAGGTATCGCGAGCCATGGATCAGCAGCTCGTGGCCCAGAATCTCGCCGTTGCCGCGCAGGTTCCAGTAGTTGTGGTTGGTCATGTTGAGATGGGTCGGCTTGTCAGTCGTCCCTTGCAGCTCAACCACCAGCTCGCCGCTGTGCGTCAGCGTGTATTTGGCCATCGCCTCGACGCTTCCCGGATAGCCTTCTTCGCCATCCGGGCTGGTTCTCGAAAACCGGACACCAACGCCTTCAGCAGCGGAGAAAGGCTCGAACTTCCAGACATATTTGTCGAAGCCCCTGACGCCACCATGCAAGTGATGGGGCCCATTGTTCAGGGCCAGCTGGTACCCGGTTCCGTCAATCGTAAACTTGCCGTTGGCGATCCGGTTGCAATACCGCCCTGCAATCGCGTTGAAGTACATCCCGCAGGCTTCGAAGCCGGCGATGTCGGGGCAGGTTAATATCACGTTGGCCAGCTTGCCGCTCCGGTCGGGCAACTCCAGCGAGACCATCGCCGCTCCATAGTCGGTCAACGACATCTTTTGACCGAGCCGGTTTTCGCAGTTGATCAACGAAACGGCCGTTCCATCGATCGTTGCCCCGTACGAGGCAACTGTCACGCCATCCAGCTTGTCAGCTTCCTGGATGTAGAAGTCGGAAGCGGCCTCCAGCAGCTCCGAGCGGCCGGATCCCTGATCGTCCACGGCATAGGCGAAGAGCTTGTGGTCTGGCGAGTGTTCCGCCTGCCCCACCCGGAAGAACGACTTGCCCTCGGCAAGCGGATTGGCGTCGAACAGGATTTCTTCCGTCCCGCCCGCGCGCGGCGTACGCGCATAGATCGGATGCGACTGGCCGGCGGCATAACGGCGGAGGTAGG
>JANOFL010000360.1:0-9328 GCA_031405895.1 Planctomycetota bacterium | reverse complement strand
CGCCCCCCCCCCCCCGGGGGTTCCGCAACGACCGCACCCTGCGGGGGAGAGGGGAGCCAGGATATCAGGGCGGCCTGGAATCACGTTCGGTCTTTCTCCAGCCGCGCGACTCGTTCACGGGCAGTCATGATCGACGGGTCGAGTTCAAGCTTCCGCAGGGCCTCGCGATGTCCCTTCGGTTCAAAACGCCGGCCCTTCCGCAGCGACCGCATCACCAGCCAGCTGGTCAATGCCGCCAAGAGCACCAGCGGGATCAGCCAGAGGGCGATCCGGTTCCACGCGTAACCCTTGTCGGGCAGTGGCGCTGGAACTTCGTCCGATTGCTCAACCGGCCAAAACGAATTGGCAAAAATCAGCGGACAAACGGCCTGTTTGCCGTTCGTGTCGGTGTAGGTGCGGAGCTTGAAGAACTCGCCGTTGAAATTGACTGGCAGCTCGCAGGATTGAAAGGCGTTGGGGTTGGGAACCACTCCCTCCGGGACTTCGGTCGAATAGACACAAAGCGGAACGACACCTCCTTCTTCTGGTTCGACCCAGAGCGCCCAAATTCGGTCCACGTCCAGGACACCGGGGCGGGATGGCACCGGTTCGATGCCGCGAAGAGTTCCCCGCCAAACAAACGTCCCCCCCTGTCGAAATCGGTACTTTTGAGGCTCCGTCATTAACCGGTACATACCAGGCTGATACGACATCAATCCGCTGGACATGACCGATAAAAATGGCCTGGCGAGAATGGTCGCGGCGGCTTCGTCAGCCCTGGCAGGCCCTGTGCGGTCGACCACCCGGCTCCATGCGACAAGGTCAAGTGCCAGACGAAAAACTCCGACGGTCGTTTCGGGGTTGGGAAAATTGCCTTTGTCACTGGCTGGATCGCCCAAAAGCCAGGGGCGTACCGTTTCCGTCCATCGTTCAGGCCCTGAAACCATTTCCTCAGCCGCGACAGTCCGGGCATCCGACACCTGCTCCCGCGAGAGTTTGTCCAGCGCTTCCAGGGAAAGCCGTGGCACCTGGACATCGAGCTTCTCGACAGTGGCCGTCAGTACGGCAGCCAGCTCATCTGGCAACCGTTCCCGAGCCACGCTTCGCGCCGCAATTGCCTTGAGCTCCTCGGCCTCCAGCCGGTTGAGCAGCGGATACCAGAAGGTCTGGCGGATTTCTTCGTCTTGCTGCTGCAACTTCCAGGCAACGGCCTCGTCATGTTTCCCGGACCGGATCAACTGTTCCAGGTGAGCATCGTCTTGGGGCAGGGCCGCTTCGCTCTCCACCGTATTGCTCGATCCATCAGCAGCACCCGCTCGCGCGGCATCCGTCCCACGGCGATCGTCCCCTGTCTCCTCTTCGCCATCCTGCAAATCCTGTCCATCCTGTCGAGCGCTTTCGCCGCCCACTTCCTCCTTCTCCGGCACCAGCCTGATCTCGGTCCATTCACCGGGCTGGCCAGCGTCTTTGGGCTGTCCCATCCCAGCCGGCTGTTCCGTGAAACCGATCTTCCGCCACAGTTCCGGATCGCGGACCTGCTCCATCATCACCAGCACGAGCATCAACCCGCCGACCAGCAAAAACAGCCGCCGCTTCATCCCGCGGCTGGACCAATCGGTCACCTGCCGCCGCGGGGGCCGTTGGCCAAATCGGATCGGTTCTGATTCCGGTTTTGAAAAGTCGGGTTCCATGGACCTCGCTACGGCCGGCTGGACGGCTTGCCTGATTCACTGGCCATTCCCATTCTATGGGCTGGCAACCTCACGAGCGGCAGTCCGCCAGAAAGTTTGTCGAGCGTACTGTGCACCACCGCTGTTGCCTGTTGCGGAGACGTGTCACAGCGGGCAGCAAGCAGCGGAAAACAGAGCCGACGCCCGCGATGCCTTGCTGAACCGGCCTTTCCTGCATCACCCCAAACACTTACTTCATGGCCTCCACATCCCAAAGTTCCAGTCTTCCATCGGCGAGGCTGAAGGCGGCTTGGGTGCCGTCGGGGGAGAGGGTGCAGGCGGCGCGGTCGGCGGGGCTGGTGGGGCGCTGGCGGAGCAGTTGAAAGGTTTCTGTGTCGAGCAGGAAGGCAGGCTGGTCGGCAGAGCTGGAAGCGACAAGCAGACGGGGGGCGGACAGGGCGAAGGCGGCGATGGCTGCTTCGATGTCGCGCTGCCAGACGGTTTCGCCGGTCGTAACGTCGCGGACTTCGACCCGCTCCTTGCCGATCAAGGCGATGTGGATGCCGTCGGCCGCCGCGATCATGGTGCGGGTAGCGAAGGCTTCGCTCAGCGACAACCGTTCCGAGGTCGCCGGGTCAACGACATGCAGCTGGCCACCGATTTCAAAGGCGACCCATTTCGCGTCAGGGCCAATGCAGCCCGAGCGGGCAATGTCGCGTGCGAGGTGCTGGTCATATTCCTGGGGAAAGATCCGGACCGGGTCAAGCGTCTGGACGGTACGTGTTTCGCCGCGGCCATCGGCGTCCCATGACTGAAGAATGATCCCCTTGCGGCCATCGTGAAACACGCACCAGCCGCCCTTGCCGGGGACATCGAATCTCTCGCTCAGCACCCGGCTGGGATAGTACGAATCGACTTGCAACTGCTCAACGCCAAACAGATTCATCGCCATCCGGACGACATCCGGTTCGCGCACCGCTTCGCCAAGTACGAGTATCGCTGTTCATTGCTGCATCAGCTGCAACTGGGAGGCAATGGTGGCGGGCAAAACTCGTAGTCAATTCTCAATCAACCGGGTGATCAAGCAGTTGCTTCGTGAGGACGCCGGGAAGGTAAAAGATGCTGGGTGAAAGATGGGAAATCGGAATCTGCAAATCCTTTACCCCCAATCTTTTACCAGCAGCTCAGCGTCCGGAACGTGACCCTCTCCTGAGTGATGTTGGCCCGTTGCAGTTCGTGCTCGCGCTCGTAATCCTGCCCGATTTCCCGTTCCTTTTCTTCCCCACCTACTTGATCCTCTTGATAATGTGCCATCCATATTTGCTGGTCGCGAGTTCGTACTCTGTCATTCCGATTTCGCCGACATCGAGGCTGAACGAAACATCGCCGAAGGCCCGGACCATGCCGCCGCGGGGGAAGAGTTTTTCTTCGGTCGCTTCGGGAGCCATGTCGGGGAGGATGTTGAGGTTCGACATCTGGTAGATGCCGGGGTACTGGTCATTGGTGTATTCCTTGACCAGGGCGTCAAAGTCTTCGCCCGCCTTGGCTCGCGCGAGCAGGTCCTGGGCGAGCTTGCGTGACTCGTCGACTGTCCGCGGGATATCTTTTTCGGGGACGGAGCCTTCAAAGCCGATCAGGATGTGCTGGACTGTCATCCGGTCGGGCTGGCCGGCCATGCGGTGGCCAAGTTCGGCCAGTTCGCAGGTGCCTGGTTTGAAGTCGAGGATGGCGGAGGAGACCGCGAGCTTGCCGCCATCGACAAAGTGCATGAACGCAGTTGCAACCCGGCCCTGCATCGCGTCGATGCCGAGGTAGTCGCCGAAGAAGGCGTCGGCCGAACAGTCGAATTTGGGGACGTCGAGCGGGAAGTGCTGGAACGTCTCGCCGTCGAGGCTGCGGGCCAATGTTAGCCGTGTTTGGGTGCCTTCTGTTTCGCCGCGGTCGTAGTAGACGATGTTGACCGAGCCGTCGCTGGGATCGATTGACAGCCAGGTGAAGAACTGGTCGCGGCCGTTTTTCAGCGGGTCGGCGTTGACGCGGACGGGCTGGCTCCAGGTCTCGCCGGCATCGCGGCTGTGGATCAGGAAGACGTCCTTGTCGCCGTTTCGCTCGTCGATCCAGTTGACGTAGAGCGTCCCGCGAGTCGAGCCGTGGGAATGGTCGACCGCGGTGACGGGCATGCCGTTGTGGCGCGAGACCCCGGCGACTTCGCTGGCCCAGCCGCCGGGCATGTCGGAGATAACGCGGTCTTTGCCAAACGTCACCCCGCCATCGGTGGACTTGTCGAGTTCCATGCCGCGCGGTCCGCCCCAGACGACGTAGACCGTTCCATCCGGTCCAATTGCAGGAACGGCCCCTTCGACCGTGTTGTCATCGTCGCGGCAGTCGCCGCCCTGGTCGGAGATTCGGATCACGGGCTGGAAGCTGGCCCCGCCGTCGATGCTGCGGGCGAACATGATCTGCGTCGTGTCCTGCGGGTCTTCGCTGCCGTAGACGTCGAAGCGGGTCCACGCGCAGTAGAGATGGCCGAAGTTCGGCGAGCGGCGGTTGCGGTCGAAGACCAGCCAGGGCTTGTCTTCCATCGGCGATTTGGTGTTGAGATGATCGGCGGCGTAGACCGGATCGCTCCAGGTCAGCCCCTGGTCGCTGCTGCGCGAGATGGCGATCCCGTTGGCGGCTTTGGCGGGGTGGTCTTCCCAGAGGCCGGCGAAACTGATCATGCCATGCACGCAGAGACCGTCGCCGGAGAAGAGCAGCACATCATCGCCCTGGCTGCGGGCGTTAGGGTTGGGGACGGGAACGGTCGCAAAGGTCTTGCCGCCATCGCGCGAGACGAAGCTGAAATTCGGCGCTTCGGAGTCGGGGTAACCCCCCATGATGCAGCCGGCGACGATGTTGTCGATGTTGAACGGATTGATGGCGATCGAGACTTCGGCCGCCGATCCGGCCGATTCTGGAGAGAGGCGAGTGACGAGTTGCTGGGCCGGGGCGGGGGTCCGGGAGCCCAGCAAGACCAGGAGAACGGCAATGGCTGGGGTGAAAAGGCATGTGCCGCACGGCCAAGAAAGTTGAGTCATCGAAACGCGTCCTTCGCTTTGGGCGAAACAGCTGGTTGGAGGATCAATCGTTTGGCTGGGCGGATTTTTCGGGAATGTGGTGAACCAGAAGGGAAAGTGTATCGCAGAACAATGTGGCGGCGTGGTTGTGTGTGCTTTGCCATAGCCGCCCGCTTTCTGGCATAATGTCGCGACCCCAGGCGCGGAAGCGAGTGGCAGGCGGGCAAGGCTTGCGACTTTCCAGGCACCGCGCACCTACCGGCTCTCCAATCATGCAACAGGCCGAAACGAATCGAGCGGCGTGCAGTTGCGCGGACTGGCAAAGCGGAGCTGTGCCTCACGCATGGGTGCAAAAGGCCGAAACGAATCGAGCGCCGTGCGGACCGACAAGCCGGTCATGGATCAACTGGCTGGCATTCGCGGGACTGCTGTTTCTTGTCGCGGCCCAGTCACCCGGACCGGCCGCGGGGGAGGAGCCGGCCGACGCCTTTCTGGCCGAGCTTTGCAACCGGCGTCACTACGATCTCGCGCTGGACTACCTCACCCAGATGGAGTCCAGCCCGCTGGCGCCGGCATCCTTCCGCAGGCGGATTCCGCTGTTGCGGGCCGAGACGATCATCAAGAGCATCGAAGATCTGAGGAACGAGACGGTCTGGGAAGCCCGCATGGCCGAGGCCCAAAGGCTGCTCGAGGACTTTGCGGCCAACGCCAGCACGCCGGAAGACCGTTGCTTCGCGGCCGAAACGCTGGCCAGCCTGCGGTTTAAGCAGGCCCGCTTCTATCTCAACAAGATGGAAAAGCCGACCCATTCGGACACGGAGCGTGAAACTTCGCGGGCCCGGGCCCGCGAACTGCTGCAACAGAGCATCAACGCCTTCACCACGGCCCGGAAAATCACCAACGACCGGCTGGAAGAGCTGCTCAAGCCGGGCAATGACGCGGCCACGATCGACCGCGCGACGCTCGACCGGCTCAAGGATTCCTTCACCCAGATTCTGCTGCGGATGCCGATCGCGGGTGAGTTCCTCGCCGACACCTGGCCCGCTGGTTCTGCCGAGCAGAAACAGCTGCTGGAGCAGGCCGAAAAAGACTACCTCGTCGTCTGGGAAAAGTACTTTCGCTACGCCGCCGGTGTCGACGCCTGCATGTTCGCGGCTCGCTGCCGGCAGAAGCTGGGCCGCGATGCCGAGGCCCTGCAGCTGCTCGACGAGCTGTTGACAATGGACGACAAGCCCGAGCTGCTGCCGATCAAGCTCAAGGCCGCGCTGCTGGCGATCGAATCGTGGCGGAAGACCAATCCCTATCCTTACGAACCGGTGATCCAGCGGCTCCAGCCGGTCCTGGCCAATCTCTCGCGTCAGCAGCAGCGCGACCCCGACTGGCTGGCGGTTCAGCTGGAAGTCGCGATAGCGCTCAAAGCCAAGGCCGACGCGCTGGTGGCGAGCGGAGGGGCCAATAGCGAAGCCCGCGATCTCAATCAGTCGGCTGCTTCGCTCGCCAAGACCGTGGCTCGCGTTCCGGGCGCGATTCAGCCCCGGGCGCTGGAGCTGCTGGCGACCTGGAACATCGAGATCAATGCGGCCGATGAAGCCGGTGCCTTGACCGAGCTGCCGCCGGAATCGTTCGACGACGCCCGCGCACGGGCACTCGACCTGATTGGAGAAATCGACAGCCTGCGGATCGAGGGCCTGGCGCTGAAGGAAAAGCTCAAGTCCGCGGCCGAAGCGGATCGGGCCGGCGTTGAAGCTGCCCTTGTGACCAACGGCGCAGACCTCAAAGCCGCCGTCACGAAAGCCCTCGCAATGTTGCGGATCGCCAACGGCATGGTCAACGAGGACACGCCGCGGGCGGACCGGAATCATGTCCGTTACCTGCAGGCGTTTTGCCATTTGGCGGCCGGCCGCTACCTGCATGCGGCTTTGATTGGCGAGTTTCTGGTCGACCGCTATCCGGGCGAAGAATGGACCCGCCAGGCCGCGGTGTTTGTCGTCAACTCCAATGCCGCCATGTACGAGGCCGCGCCGGCGGACAACCGCGTTTTTGAGCAGCAGCGACTGGCCGGCATCTGCGGCAAGATCATCAAACTCTGGCCGGGCAGCCCCGAAGCAGGCCAGGCCGCCGAAGTGCTGGCCCGCCTCGCCGTGGCCTCCAACGACATGGATGCGGCCCAGGCCCTCGTCGGCACGATGGCCGAAGGCTCGGGTGGCCGGGCCGCGATCAGTCTGCAGCTGGCCCAGCGGATCTGGAACGAAGTCGCCCAGGCGCGGGTCGCCGCGGGAGCTGGCGCGACAGCGGAACAACAGGCGGCCTGGGCGGCAAAGATCGAGGAGGCGCGCGTCCTTCTGGCCAGCGCGCTGGAATCGGCGCGGCCGGAGAATGCCGATTTTTCGCTCGCCCGCGGCTCGGTGCTGCTGGCCCGGATCCTGAACGAAAAAGGTGACCCGCTGGGTGCCGTCGACCAGCTGGAACGCCCGGGCTTGGGCGCGCTCGACCTGATCAAACAGCAACATCCGGCCGTCACGGGCAACGATGCCGCCGTGATCCTCCAGCGCGAGACGTTGCGCACCGCGATTACGGCTTATCTCGGTTGCATGAAAGCGGGCGGGGACGTCGCCCAATGGATCGCCAAGGCCGAGGGTGTGCTCGAGGCGTTGCGGCAGCAGCTGGCCGCGCTGCCCGCCGAAGAATCGCGCCGCGAGCTGACCGGGATCTACTCGGCGATTGCCACCGAGCTCAAGGCCCAGATCCGGGCCATCGGTGAACCGGCTGAACAGCTCAATCTCGCGAACAACCTTGGTGTGTTCCTGAAGTCGCTGGCTGAAACCGCAAGCGACGGGCGGACGATACTATGGGCCGCTTCGACGATGATCGACGTGGCCGACTCGCTGGTGTCGGCAAGGCCGGCATCGGGCACGCAGACCAGCGCAGGCAGCCTTCCACCCCAGTCAGTCGCCAGTCTCTTTGGAACCGCAGTGACGCTGCTGGAAAAGGCCCGCGTCACCGGCTTCGCGGGAGACGCGCAGGAGGAAGCCCTCCGGCTGGAGTCGGGCCGCTACCTGGGGCTCGCCCAGCGCGGGGCCGGGAACTGGGACGACGCGATGAAGGCGTTTGTGGAGGTCCTTGGCGCGCGGCCGTCGCTGTTGCCCGCCCAGCTCGACGCGGCCGAAACGCTGCAGATGCAGGGCGTTGCAACGAAGAGTGCCACGGCCGTGGGACTCGCGATGATGGGGACCGAACCGCGGGCCGACCCGAAAACCAAACGAAAAAGCAACGTGATCTGGGGCTGGCGGCAGCTGGTGATGGTCACCCGCGGCAAGCCCGAGTTCGCCGCGGTCCACGCCCGCAGCCTGTATGGCCTGATCGCCAGCCGGCTGGAGTACGGACTGCTCGAGCCATCGCCTGACGCGGTCAAGTCCGCCCAGACCGAGCTGGTCAACTTTCGCACCCGCGACCCCGAACTGGGAGGTCCGGAATGGAAAGCCAGATTTGAGGCGCTCGAACTGCGGATTTCCCAGAACATCAAACAGTGAACAGCCAAACGCGGTGCCAGACCATACTTGCTCCCTCTCCCCCGGCTGCTTTGAGAGGTCGGGAGTGTGTTAGGGTGGGCTGGTAAAAAGTGAACCTGAGGCGCTAGCCGAAAACGCTGATGCAACCATTGAGTCACACCCAAGGGAGTCGGCTAGCGCCTCCGGCTCACAAGAGTTCATCGTTTTATCAGTCCAGGGTCGGTGTGAGGGGGCAACCGCATCATCCGGAGCAATCGACATGAAGATAACCAGGCCAGTGACTTCGCGAAACTGTTTTCAGTTCGTTTCGATGATTCCAGTTCTCGTTGGCTCGGGTTTTGTCGGCCAACATCTTTCCGCCCAGCCCGTCAGCGTCTTCCAGACTGGCGGCAGCGCGGTTCGCGGCGAGATCAGCGGCATGTCGCCGGACACGATCACGGTCCGGACCGACAACGGTGACGTGGACGTGCCGGTGGGAAACCTGCGGAACATCACGTTTTCCAAGCCGCCGGATGAAATGTCACGCGCGATGAACCGCTTCAACAACCAGCGGTTTGACGAAGGGCTGGGCGAGCTTCAGCAACTGGCCGAGCCCCCCGACGGCGACGCGATCCGGCACGAGCTCGATTACCTGGCCGCGGTGGGTGCTGCGGATTCGGCCTTGACGGGAGGCAAGATTCCGCCCGCCGACGCGGGCCGCGCCGTGTCGGCATTTCTTGCCAAGTATCCGAAGAGTTTCTACACCTGGCCGCTGACCGGGCGGCTCGGCCAGCTCTATGTCGCCGTCGGCCGGAATGATCTCGCGGCCGTTGAATTTGGAAAACTGGTGGCTAGCAGTTCGCCCGAGTACCAGATCAAGGGTGACTTTCACGTCGGCGTGTCGATGCTGGCCGCCGAAGACACGGCCGGCGCGGAGGCCAGTCTTGCGCGGGTGATCGCTTCAACCGCAGCAGGAGACGAAGCCGACCTGTTGCGGACCCGCGCCCGGCCACTGCAGGCCAAGGCCCTGGCGCTTTCCGGCAAAACGGCCGAGGCCCGCCAGGCGGTTGAGCAGCTGATCGCGGCCGAGAATCCCGACAACACGGCGCTCTTCGCCGAGGCCTACAACACACTC
>JANOFL010000357.1:0-20178 GCA_031405895.1 Planctomycetota bacterium | reverse complement strand
GATGATTGTCGCGAAGCTGGCGAAGGTAGGGGCGTAGTCGGCTGGCATCGGCTCTTCACCACCAGCCCGGCGATAGGCGACATCGATGGCCAGCAATTCCTCAAACGCGTCAGGTTGCAGGTCGGGTTCCAGCCGTTCGATGAAACGGCCCAGCGATGGCCGCGAACCGGCTTTCCAGGCCGATTCGAAACCATCGCAAAGCTGGTCGACCAGACGGAGCTGGTGTTCACGATGCTGGGCGACAGGATTGGTCATCGCGACGTGAAGGAGTGAGTTTGAGATCGAGAGTTCACGGATTGGCCGCAGACAGGGATTCATGGGTCGGCCGGAAGGGGCCGGAAACAAAACTCCTGTCCGCTCTCAGTTCGTCGGACCGAAACCATCGAGGATAAACCGGATCGGGTAGGGGGCGGAAACCTGTTCCACCGTCGATCCACCGATGCCGTTGGGGGCGTTGATCGAGATGTTCTGCTGGATTATTTCGGCATCAACGACCGGTCCGCCGGAGATGAGAAGGTTCAGGTCTCCGCTGCTGCGTGAACTGCCAGCCTGGGGAATGCTGGAGTCGCCTGAACCGGTGGGAATCCGGACATCGTCGCCTTCGGGAATGCTGTGGTAGCCGCTCTGGTCGCGGTTGGTCGCATAGTGGGCGTAGTCCGTCAGAGAGCGGTAGCCCAGGACATTCGGACTGTGGCGGGGGCCAGAATCAAGCTGCGTTGGCTTGTTGGTTTACAGCCTCAAACTGGATTGGGGTGAGGTAGTTGAGAGTCTGGTGGCTGCGCTGGTTGTTGTAGAACGTTTCGATGTACTGGAAGACGCTGAGGCGCGCGTCCTCGAGGTTCTGGAACTGCTGGTGGCTGGTCCATTCGTGTTTGAGCGACCAGAAGAAGCGTTCCATGACGGCGTTATCGTAGCAGGATCCGGTACGGCTCATCGAGCACTGGATGCCGAGTGCAGCGAGGGTCTGCTGGTAGTCCTGGCTGGTGTACTGGCACCCCCGGTCGCTGTGGTGGAGCAGCCGATGGCCTTCGGGCCGACGGCTCTCGATGGCGTTCCGGAGGGCCTTGGCCACGAGCTCGGTGGCGAGCGACGTACTGAGCGCCCAGCCGACGACCTTGCGGCTGAAGAGATCGAGCACGACGGCGAGATAGACCCAGCCCGAGGCTGCCGGGAGGTAGGTGATGTCGGTGACCCACTTGCGATTGGGGGCTTCGGCCGTGAAGTCCCGGTCGAGGTGGTTGGGAGCCACTGGATGAGCCGGGTTGGCGCGAGTGGTCGTGGGTTTGAACTTGGCACCGACGCGGCTCTCCAGGCCCATTTCCCGCATTGCCGTGGCCGCTGTGTTGCGGCAGGCCGATTCCAGATCGGGTCGTTTGCCCAGGGCCTGGGCGATCTTGACGCTGCCGTAGATGCCATGCGAGTCGTTGTGGACCTCCCGGATCGCAGCGCAGATCCGCTGATGGCGCAAGGCCCGCGGACTGGCGGGCCGGCCCCGCCACGCATAGAAGCCGGACTTGGAGACCTGCAGCACGTCGCACATCAGGGCGACCGGACAGGAGCCGCTTTGACCGTCGATCCAGGCGTACTTCACAGCGACTCCTTCGCGAAGTATGCCGTCGCTTTTTTTAGGATTTCACGCTCCAGTTCAGCCCTCCGCAGGGCGTGCCGCAAGCGCTGGTTCTCGGCTTGCAGCTCCTGGACCGACGCTCCTTCACCGCAAGGCGGAACCACGGGTGCCAGCCGGCGGTGCCATTCCCGCAGTGTCGGCTCGCTGACTCCTACGGCCCTCGCCGCAGCCGCCATCGAGTACTTCTCCGCGACGACCAGCCGCACCGCGTCACGCTTGAACTCTTCGGTGAATCGCCGCACTGCGGCCTTCACCTTGCCCTTGAACTCGTTCATCTTTCGGACCTCCTGGGGGACTCATTTTGCCGCCCCCGCCACAGTCCGAATATCCTGGGCTACCGCACTGCGGGCTGGTATTTTCCGCGGGATAAACCACAAATCGAAACTTCAAAAAGCGCAAGCAAGGACCGGCCGTCCGAACTGCTTCTAGTTCAGTCCCGGGTCAATCTGTGTCAGGCGAGGGCCGTCCGGCTTGGGGGCAAAGATGATGCTGTGACCGATCAGTTCGCAGAGCTGTTGCCAGAGCAGACCCGGATCGGAGCAGAAAATGCTGGATTCCTCCGCCGGGCAGGAGAGCCAGCCGCCGGCCGCGATCTCGCATTCCAGCTGGCCCGGTCCCCAGCCGCAATAGCCGGAGTAGACACGGAAGGGATGTCGCGACTGGGTCACCAGCTGCTTCATCCGGCCGCGCTCCATCAGGAAATTGACGCCCGGCAGGACGTTCATTTCGGCGAGCGCGAGGCTGCCGTGCAGGGCCATCAAGGGGCCTTCGACCGGGCCGCCCCAGAACAAGTGCCGGGTGAGCGTTCCCGGGCCGGCCTGGTCGCTGAGATCCTCGGCCGGGACATCTTCCATCGCGCATTCGAGCGCCCACTTTGTCGGCCGGTTGAGCACCAGACCCGTCGCCGACTCCTCGTCGTGCCGCAACATCACGACCACCGAACGGAAAAAATTGGGATCGTCCAGCGCGGGGACGGAAACGAGCAGGTTTCCCGAGAGCGAATTCATAGCCGGATCGGCGGCAGGAAGCGCTGGCACGCGTCGTGGGTGCCGCACGGGCGGGAGCCAGGCGCGGATCTGGCACCTGGGCGGGTCGCAACGATGAAACCATCGTCCTGATCCGAACAGCCCGCCGGTGGCACCGTTCCAGTTTACCGCGTGGAGCCGGTGGTGACGAATCTGCCGGCCGCGGGGTCTGCGAGTGTTGGAAAAAAGCCACCGTTGGGGTGGACTTTCGCGGCCGGGGGCTATGTTTTCGCGAGCCATAACCGGGGCGAACCAGCGCGCTGCGCCCGCCCGGGGCTGACGAGAGAACACCCGCGGACCCCCTTTTTCCAGGATATCCATCCCATGAGTGGAACCTCCTCCCGCTCCGCGTCGCGGTCCAACGACTACGACGTGATGAAGCAGCGGATCCACCAGAAGCTGATCGGCAAGCTCGACCTTGGCCGGATCGGCGAAATGCAGGGCGACGTCTTGCGGCGCGAAATCCGCGTCGTGATCGAACACCTCTGCGACGGCGAAAACAACCTGATGAGCCGCCTCGAACGCGACCGGATGGTCGAAGAGGTGCTCGATGAGACCTTCGGCCTCGGGCCGCTCGAGCTGCTGCTCAAGGACCCCACGATCTCAGACATCATGATTAACGGTCCCAAGAACATCTACGTCGAACGCAGCGGGAAGATGGAACGGACCCAGGTCGAGTTCCGCAACAACGCCCACCTGCTGCAGATCATTGACCGGATCGTCTCCAAGGTCGGCCGCCGCGTCGACGAGACCTGTCCGATGGTCGACGCCCGGCTCGAGGACGGCTCGCGCGTCAACGCGATCATCCCGCCGCTGGCCCTCGACGGTGCCGCAATGTCGATTCGCCGCTTCGGCTCGAATCCGCTCAAGCTGGAAGACCTGCTCAACTACAAGGCCTTTACACCGGAAATGGTGATGCTGCTGGAGGGGGCGATGAAAGCCCGCCTCAACATCATCATCTCGGGCGGTACGGGGTCCGGCAAAACGACCTTGCTCAACACGCTCTCCAGTTTCATCCCGAACACTGACCGCATCATCACGATCGAGGACGCGGCCGAACTGCAGCTTCAACAGGAGCATGTCGTGCGGCTGGAGACCCGCCCGCCCAACATCGAAGGCAAGGGTGCCGTCAACGCGACGGACCTCGTCCGCAACTGCCTCCGCATGCGTCCCGAACGGATCATCATCGGCGAATGCCGCGGTCCCGAGGCGCTCGACATGCTCCAGGCGATGAACACCGGTCACGAAGGCTCGATGACCACGACCCACGCCAACTCGCCCCGCGACTGCATCGGCCGGATCGAGACGATGATCATGATGGCCGGCTTCGAGATGCCGCTCAAAGCCATGCGGACCCAGATCGCCAGCGCCGTCAGTCTCGTCGTTCAGGCGAACCGGCTGCAGGGCGGCGTCCGCAAAGTGACTCACATTACCGAAATCTGCGGGATGGAAAACGACACGCTCGTCATGCAGGACATCTTCAAGTATGTCCAGAACGGCGTCGACGAAAACGGCCGCGCGATCGGGGCCTTTGTCTGCACCGGCGTCCGCCCGAAATGCGTGGACAAGCTGGAAGCCAAGGGCATCCGGCTGCCGTCGAGCATCTTCCGCGAGCGGGTGATGCTGGAGTGCTGATCCGGGCTGCCGCCTGACCGTTGACACCAACCGCCTGAGTCCTGAATGCCCGAAGGAGGACGTCCTCCTTCCCCAAGGAATCCCGACATGATGCTGACCCTCGTTATTATGGCCTGTGTGGCGATTTCGGTCGCCGGTGTGATCTACGCGGTCTCGCAGATGGTGTCGAAAGACAGCTCCGCCGTCGAAAACCGGCTCGAAGCCCTGACCCGCAACAATGGTCGCGGAGTTCAGGTGACCGAGAAAAAAGGCAACCTGCTCAAGGCGGGACTGGACGAGCAGACCCACGCGCTCGAGACCTTTGTCGCGCGGTTCCTCAACCTCCGGACCATGCTCTATATGGCCGGCTGGAAGATGGCCCCGGTCAAGTTCATCATCATCTGTCTCGCGACGGGCGGGGGAGCCGCCTTCGTTTACCTCTTCGTCAGCCCGTTTCGTTCGATCACGCCGTTCATCTTTGGGTTCGGCACGGTCCTGCCGCTGTTCTACCTGATGTTCATGAAGAAGCGGCGGATGAAGAAGTTCCAGTGCCAGCTCCCCGAAGCCCTCGACCTGATCGGACAGGCACTCCGCGCCGGCCAGAGCCTGCCGGCCGGGCTGCAGCTGGTGGCCCAGCAGACGGAAGACCCGCTCGGACCCGAATTCCTCAAGTGCTTTGAACAGCAGAACCTCGGCGTACCCCTCGAGCAGTCGCTCCTGGAAATGACCGAACGGGTCCCCAACATGGACTTGCAGTTCTTCGCGACCAGCGTGCTCCTGCAACGCCAGACCGGGGGCGACCTCGCCGAGATCCTCGACAAGATCTCCAAGCTGATTCGCGAACGGTTCGTGATCTGGGGACAGATCCAGTCGCTGACCGGTGAAGGCCGGCTCAGCGGGATCGTGCTGCTGGTCCTCCCGCCGGCCCTCTTCCTCACGATGCTCAAGCTGAACTACGACTACATCATGATGCTGTTCAATGAACCGCTCGGCCAGAAAATGCTGATCTTCGCCATCGTGATGCAGTTCCTTGGCGCGCTCGCGATCAAGAAAATCATCACGATCAAGGTTTGACCTGTCCGCCGCCGCCAGCGTGGCGACCAGCAGGCATCACCAGCAACCCAGGCCCAGCGAACGACGCTCGAAATTCTCCGGGACCCAAAGTAGCCCCGCCCCGCCTCATTCACTGACGCCGAACCCAACGCCCGGCCCGAACCATGTTTCAGAACATTGATTTTGTCACAGTCCTGCCCTTTGCCCTGTTCGTGGCCTGTGCCATCGGGGGCTGGATGCTGACCGAATTTCTACTCGGCAAGGGCAACAAGACCGAGTCCCGGCTCGACCGGCTGAAGCGCCAGGCGACGAATCCGGCTGCCGGCAATCCCGACCGCGCGGCCGGGCTGAAACGGCTGCTCGAGGCCGCCAGCCCCCGGCTGAGCGAGCCGCTCAAGCCGAAAAGCCAAAAGGAAATTGGCGCGCTGACGAAGAAGCTCAGTTCGGCTGGCTTCCGCGGCGAAGGCGCGGTCGCGATGTTCGCCACGATCAAGGCCCTCTCGGCCCTGACCGGCTTCGCCCTCGCCGGCGGCGTGACCCTGATCATCGAGGGCTTCACGATGCAGGCCCTGATGTACACCGTGATCGCCGGGCTGGTCTGTCTTTTTCTCCCCGAACTGATCCTGACCCTGATCGCCAAAAAACGGAAGGAAAAGGTCTTCCTCGGCCTGCCTGACGCCCTCGACCTGATGGTCGTCTGCGTCGAGGCCGGCCTCGGTCTCGACCAGGCGATGCGGAAAGTGGCGGAAGAACTTTACCGGGCCCATCCGATCGTCGGTTACGAATTCAAGGTCTGCAATCAGGCCCTGCAGATGGGCCGGACCCGCAACGATGTGCTCAAGGATCTCGGCGAGCGGAACAATGTCGATGACCTCAAGACCCTTGCATCGATCATGATTCAGGTCGACCGCTTCGGGACCAGCATCGGCCAGGCCCTGCGAACGCAGAGCGAAACCATGCGGACCCGTCGCAAGCAGTACGCCGAAGAAAAGGCTGCCAAAACGGCCGTCAAACTCATCTTCCCGCTCGTCCTGTTCATTTTCCCCGGCATATTCGTTGTACTCGTTGGACCCGCTGCAATCACGATGATCAATGAAATGCTTCCTGCTTTCCAGCGCTAGGCGTTTCCGCTGGTCCGGACCGGGAAAATCGCCCCGGCCGGCTGCGCCCAGGGAGACTGAAACATCCGATAGTGAGTAGAGCAATTGCCCCCAATTGCTCGTCCGAACAACCTGTTCGCCCGTAGAGCAATTGTCCCCAATTGCTCATCCCCACAGTTTTCGCACGTAGAGCAATTGTCCCCAATTGCTCGTCCGCGCAATCAGTCCTCACCACCGGAACAACCGCTTCAGTTTTCCAGGAGCCTTGTTCCACTGACTGGCGTCCGACATCAAGGTGTCGGCACCCGGTCAACCGGGCCGAACGGAATCGCCCCCCAATCCGGCTGGTTCAGCCAGCCGGAGTCGCTCGCATCAACAAGGAAGTTGGAGACATTCCCATGTCGCGCACACTCTGGACTCGCGGCACATTGCTGCTGGCCATCGCCTTGACTGCTCCCGCCAGTCTGCTGGCCCAGTGCTCATCCTGCCAGTCGGGCAGCGCCGGCGGCTGGCCGCAAGGCTCGAATGGCGACACCGGCGAAAGCCGCTTCGCCCAGAACCACCCCGCCCTGCACCAGTGGCACGACGACTACCACCACCAGGCCGCGATCATCGCCCAGCGGAACAACGCCTGGCCCAAGCCCTTTGCCTGCCATGACCGGATGGCCTGGTTCAGCGTCTGGGGCGCGACTTACGACGCCGGCTGGATCGGCCAGTGCACCTTGACCGACGTTCACTTCAACCCCGAAAACGGGGCCCTCAACGAAGCCGGCCAGAACAAGGTCCAGTCGATTGTCGCCAACAATCCGCTCGATCGCCGCGCGGTCTACATCCTCCACGACCGCAACGTCGTCGACACCCAGTCGCGGGTCGAGCAGGTCCGCACCACGATCAGCAAGTGGTATGGTCCCGAGCTGGCGAGCAATGTGGTTGTAACCGACCGCTTCCCGCAGGAAGTCAGCGGCCAGCGGATCCAGGCGATCAACGACCAGTACCGCGCCCAGATGCCCGCCCCCATGATCCAGACTAGCAGCGGCGGCGGCTCCAGCACCGCCAGCACCGACGGCAGCGCCACCGGCGGTTAAGCCGGCAACCAGCAGCGCCTGCCGCCAGTCCACGGCTGGCCGCTGGAACATCCAACGCAACCCAAGCCCCTCCTCACCGAGGGGCTTTTCTGCTGGATGGAGCCGTTTGAATTCCAGTTTTAGGAAAAACTTGCAAAACAACCTGAAACGCGACCTCCAACGACTGAAACCGGGAGACGCCACTCACCGTCCCGGTTCCTTTCCAGTCAGCCAGGCGACGAGGCCTTTTTGGGCGTGAAGGCGGTTTTCCGCTTGGGGGAGGATCGCGCTGGCGGGGCCTTCGATGACGGAGGCGGAGACTTCTTCGCCGCGGCGGGCGGGAAGGCAGTGGAGGAAGCGGGCGCCGGGGGCGGCCAGACGTATGAGGGCCTCGCTGACCTGGTAGCCCCCGTCGCGAAAGGCTTTCAGCCGCGCGGCCGATTCGGCTTCCTGGCCCATGCTGGTCCAGACACCGGTGTAAAGGAAATTGGCACCGCGGACGGCTGCGCGGGGGTCGGAGACCTGGGTTATCAGCGCTGAAAGGCCGGAGTGTTTCGAACCGGGCAGGGATGGAAAATGGGTTGCCGCTTCAGTTGCGCGTGACGGCCCCTCAACGCACGCCTGGACTGACAGGACGGCAAATTCTTCGCAGCCTGAGGCGCTAGCCGATTTACTTGGGAATGAGTCAATGGTTGGATCAGCGTTCTCGGCTAGCGCCTCAGGCTCAACTTTTTTGGCAAGGCACCGGGCTATTGGCGACTCAGCCCGGTTTCGGACGGCGATGGGTACAATTGACGCTGGCATCAAACCTCAGGGAACAATCCAGTGTCGACTGCCCTCAAGCAACCGCTGACTGCGGCTGAGTATCTTGCGCAAGAGAGAATCGCGGACGAGAAGAGCGAGTTTCTGGAAGGGTTGGTATTCGCGATGACTGGCGGAACGTTGGTCCACAGTCTGATCAAGGCAAATGTGGTTCGTGCGATGGGAAACGCTTTGTCCGCAGGACGGTGCCGGGTCCTCGACAGCGACATGCGGGTGAAGACCCCCAGCGGGTTTTTCGCCTACCCGGACTGCTCAGTGGTCTGTGTTGAACCAGATTTCCTCGACAGCCAGAAAGATGTGCTGGTCAATCCAGTCGTTGTGATCGAAGTCCTGTCGCCGACGACCGAGCGACGGGATCGCGGACTGAAGTTTGAGCATTACTGCACAATTCCATCGCTCAGGGAGTACCTGCTCGTTTCCCAGACCCATCATCGGGTCGAGCATTTCGTGCGGCATGAAGACGGAGAGCGATGGATTCTGTCGGCCGTGGTCGGGCTGGAGAGCGAGGTCGAGTTGCCCGTGCTTGGAGTGCGGATTGCGATGCGGGAGTTGTACGCGAAAGTTGAGCTTTCAGAAGCGGCGGAAGAACTGGATGTGTAGGGAAGTCGAACGAGGTGGCTGTCGCTGATTTCGGAGCGGGAGTCGAGATTGCAGCCAACGACAAAGCGGGAGCTTGGTCGCCACGGGGCACGTTTCTCAACGCCACTTCGTTGCGCGGACGCCCCCTCCCCCCGCCCTCCCCACACCGCTCAAAGCAGCGGCGTGGGAGGGAGCCGGAATAGATGGGATGGTTGCCCTCCCCACACCGCTCAAAGCAGCGGCGTGGGAGGGAGCCGGAGGAAAGTTTCGTTTTGTCTCCCTTGCAGCAGCCAGGCGACGAGGCCCTTCTGGGCGTGGAGGCGGTTTTCCGCCTGGGGAAGGATGGCGCTGGCGGGGCCGTCGATGACGGAGGCGGAGACTTCTTCGCCACGACGCGCGGGGAGACAGTGGAGGAAGCGGGCACCGGGGGCGGCGAGCCGCATGAGGCCGTCGTTGACCTGGTAGCCGCCGTCGCGAAAGGCCTTCAGCCGCGCGGCCGATTCGGCTTCCTGGCCCATGCTGGTCCAGACATCGGTGTAAAGGAAATTGGCACCGTGCACCGCTTCGCGGGGGTCAGAGACCTGGTCAATGAGTTTGCCAGCGCCCATTCTGTTGAGTTCCGTCAATTGCGCGGCCGGGAACTGGTAGCCTTCGGGAGCTGCTATGGTGAGCGGAACGATGAGAAGTGCGCAGATTTCGGCGAGGGACCAGGCGACGTTGTTGGCGTCGCCGATGTAAGCGATCCGGACGCCTTCGAGGCCGCCCGACAATTCGCTCACGGTCATCAGGTCGGCCAATGCCTGGCAGGGATGCGACTGGTCCGTCAGGCCGTTGATCACCGGGCAACGGGCGAAACTGGCGGCTTCGACGACCTGCGAATGGGACTTGCCGCGGATCACCAGCAGGTCGAGGTAGCTGGTCAGGATCGGGAAAAAGTCCCGGGCCGGCTCGCGGTCGGGCCAGCCGACGTCGTGGCCGAGATAGAGGCTCGAGCCGCCATGCTGGCTGATCAGGGCTTCGAAGCTGACCCGCGTCCGGAGCGACGGCTTCTGGAACAACAGGCCGAGGACCTTGTGAGCGAAGATGGGCTCGCGCCTGCCGGCGGCAAGGTCGGTTTTGAGCCGCGAAGCGAGCGCGAGGATTTCGCGAATCTCGGTGGAGGAGAAATCGGCGAGGGTGAGGCAGTGACGCATGGGTGCCTGGAATCATTCGCGGGAATTGAAACGGCTATCCAATGTCGGAACTGGTGGGGGAAAACGCCAGTGGGCAAAGGTCAGGAAGATGGTGGCGATCAAGAAGCTGCGCGGAATTGCGCGGACGTACCCCACCCCCCGCCCTCCCCATTCCGCTCAAAGCAGCGGATGGGAGGGAGCCGGAATAGAAATGTGTTGTCGCCCTCCGCATTCGGCTCAAAGCAGCGGATGGGAGGGAGCCGGAACAGAAACAGTTTGGTGCCGCCCTCCCAATTCCGTTCATCCTGCGACAGTCCATTCCATTTTAGAGCCTGTCCGAGAACCGCGAAGCGAGGGGGGCACATTCCGTCGGTTCCTGGTTGGGCTCTCAATCGAGTCCTTTCGCAATCGACGTCGTATCCAGAGAGGACTGCGGCGGGCGTCCAACTCAGCCACGACCGTGATGGATTCCTGTTCGACCGAGTAGTAGATCACGAACGGGAACCGTTTGCTCAGACCGCGATGGTAGCCATGTTGTTTTGCGTGGATGCCGCCGAGGATTGCCAGCGATTCGAGATCGGCGACGATTGAGCTTCGGAAATAGCTGCCCCAGCCAGTCTGCTGATGTTCGTAGAACCAAAAGCCATCAACCAGGTCAGCCTCGGCATCTGAGGACAAAACAACAGTCATTTGCCCAGCTGGTTCAGTCGGGTTTTGACGTCCTCAAGAGACACGAGCGTCGCCTCGCCGCTCTCCAGCCGCATGCGTCGCTCCTCCAATATCTCCGAATGCCAGTCCGGAACCTGAAATCTTGCCCGATCGCGGCAGAGACTGTCCCAGACGGTTTCCAGCAGGTCAATTTTCTGTGCAAACGTAAGCGAGTCGATCTGGATGTCACCGGACATTGGTCGGTTCCCCTCGGGCCGATTCAACCACCCCTTTTATCCCAAAGCAGGGCCCGACGCGAAGGGCCGAAAGCCAATCGTCTGGCACCGGCCATAGTTGCCTGTGCAAGTGCTACTGAATCCAGAAAGGCAAAACGCCTGTCCCGTCGACAGTTGGCAGTTTCCGGGATCGAGGAAAGGACCGTTTCACGCATCGCTGATCACCGTTCCAATCCCGCGACTGGTGTAGACCTCAAGCAACAACGAATGGCGCAGGCGGCCGTCGACGATGTGGATTTTTTTGACGCCGCGGGCGAGCGTGTCGAGGCAGCCTTCAATCTTGGGGATCATTCCGCCGGAAATCTGGCCATTGGCGATCAGTTCGCGGGCACGGGACGGATTGATTGAAGAAATGAGAGACCCGGGATCGGCCGGATTGGCCAGCACGCCGGGTACGTCGGAGACGAAGACCAGTTTTTCGGCGTTCAGTTCAACTGCCAAAGTTGACGCGGCAGTATCGGCGTTGACGTTAAGCTTTTCACCGGCCTGGCCGAGGCACATGGAGGGAATGAACGGTACCTGGCCGGCGTAGCAGAGGTTGTCGATCACCAGCCGCTCGACACCGGTGACTTCGCCGACGAAGCCGAGGTCGATGTCGGCTCCGGAATCGTCGCGGAGGGCCAGTCGCTGGCCGGTCAGAACGGGGGTCGAGCGAAAGTTGAGCGTCATGGACCGGCCACCGATTTTCTCGAACTCGCCCGCCAGCCATTCACAGGTTTCTTCGGCAAGAACCCGTTCGACGATGTCGAGCGTTGCCTGGTCGGTGTAGCGGCGGCCCTGGACGAAACGCGGCTCGATCCCGGCTTCCTGCATCGCGGCGCTGATCCGGGCCCCGCCGCCGTGGATCACGACGGGCCGGACGCCGACTGTTTCCATGAAGTGGATGTCGAGCAGGATATGGCGGAGCGAATCGGCGTGGTCGAGCACACTGCCACCGAGCTTGATGACGGTGGTCTTGTCACGGAACTGCCGAATCCAGCCGAGGGCTTCGATCAGGATGTCGGCTTTGTCGATGGCCTGCTGCATGAGGGCGGCGAATGAGGGGGATGCCCGGACGAGGCGTTGCGCGGTCGCGGCGGAGCCTCTGGTTCCCGGCGCGCCGGGATTCCACGGCAGGAGCCGTGGAACGAGCACAACGAGCAGGAATGATAACCTGAACGACAGGCTGGAAGCCTATCCCACGTCAGCGCGTGACGGCGAGGGTCTGGTCGTGCCAGAGAGCGGCGAGGGTTTCCACCGTTGTGCGGACCTGGGACTCGCTGTGGGCGGCCGTGATGAAAAAGCGGACCCGGCTCTGGTCTTCGGCGACGGCCGGATACAGGATCGGCTGGGCATTGATCCCGGCCTCGAAAAGTCCTTCGCTGAGCTTGAGGGCCTTGAGCGAGTCGCCCGTGATGACGGGAATGATCGGGCTGTTCTGGCTGTTGCCGGTGTTGAGGCCGGCTTCGCGGGCCAATTCGAGGAACAGGCGGCTGTTTTCACGGAGCTGGGCCACACGGGCGGGCTCGCGTTGCACGATCTTCAGGGCGGCCAGCGCGGCACCGACGCTGGCGGGAGGGATGCCGGCGGCAAAAACGTAGCCCGGCGTGGTGTAACGGAGGTAGCTGACCAGGTTGCCTGAGCCGCCGATGAATCCGCCGCAGCTGCCCATCGTCTTGCTGAGCGTTCCCATCCAGCATTCAACATCGCCGCGGTCAACCGAGAACATTTCCCCGATTCCCCGGCCGGTCTTGCCAAGCGTGCCGATCGAGTGGGCTTCGTCGACGAACAGCCAGCAGCGGTGGCGGCGCTTGATCTCGACGAACTGGTCGAGTTCGGGAAAATCGCCGTCCATGCTGTAGAGGCCCTCGATCGCGATCAGCACGCGGCGATAGTCGCGGCGGATTTCACCGAGGATGCTGTCGAGCTGCTTCCAGTCGTTGTGATCGAAGGGCCGGCGGCGGGCACCGGACAGTTCGGCTCCCTGGATGATGCTGTTGTGGGCCAGCGAATCGTGCAGGATCAAGTCGCCCTTGCCGACGAGGTGGCCAATGACGGATTCGTTGGTGGCATGCCCGCCGGGAAACGTGATCACATCCTCGACGCCGAGGAACCGCGAAAGCTCGCGTTCCAGCTCGCTGTGAATGGTCTTCTCGCCCGACACGATCCGGCTGGCCGAGACACTGGTGCCGAACTCGCGGATCGCGGCCATCGCCCCGGCGCTGACGTCGGGATGGCCGGAGAGGCCGAGGTAGTTGTAGGAGGAGAACGAGATCAGCTCGCGGCCGTCGATCCGCGTGGTGTCGGCGATCACGCCTTCATGGACGCTGAAGAACGGATTGCGGAACCCTGAGCGTTCGATGTCTTCGCGGGCCCGCTGGAGACGGAGATACTCCGGGGTCTGCTCGAGGACATAGTGTGACGCCGGGATGGGCTGGTCGGCGGGCACGCGATCGGGTGCAAGGACGGGACCATCACTGCCAGCCGGACGGCCGTTGACGGGCTTGGTTCCAATGTGCTGCTGGACGGCGGCGGCGACTTCGCGGACCGTTTCGACTTCCTGCAGGACTTCGTCGGGAATCCGGCCGCCGAAGACGGCTTCAATCTCGCTTGCGATCCGGAGCCGTTCGAGCGAATCGAGCCCGAGGTCGACGACGATATTGGAGTCGGGAGTCAGGTCTTTGGCCCGCTCGCGGCCAATTTCGCGGACAAACCGCATGACGACATCGATCACGCCGCCATCGACCTGGCCATTGCTTGCCGCGGCTGCAGTTTCGGGCGTCGTGGTCGCCTCGGCTGGTTTCTTCGAGGCGGCCGGCTGCTGCCCGTTCCAGCTTTGCACAACCAGCAGGCGGTTTTCGAGGTAGTTCTCGCGGCAGGCGCGGCGCTGGACTTTGCCGCTGCTGGTCTTGGGGATGCTGTTGGCCCGGACCAGCACGACCACGTCGACCAGCACGTCATGTTCAGACGCCACGGCGGCGCGGATTTTCTCGACCAGCCCCTCGAGGCCCAGGCTTGGGCCGCGTTCGACTTCGCAGACGACCACCAGCTGCTCGCGGTCCCAGAGATCGATTGCAAAAGCGGCAGCGCCCCCGGTCCGCAGACGCGAGTCGGCCGACTCGACCGTCGCTTCGATGTCCTGCGGATAGCGGTTGACGCCGCGAACAATGATCATGTCCTTGAGCCGGCCGGTGACAAACAGCTGGCCGTCGTCGACGAAGCCGAGGTCTCCGGTCCTCAGCCAGCGGGTCTCCGGTTCGTCGGAGAGAACGGCTTCAAACACCCGCGCGGATTCTTCGGGTTTATCGAAGTAGCCCAGCCCGGCGCTGGGGCTGTTGACCCAGACCTCGCCAATCTGGCCGTCGGCCAAAACCTTGAGCGATTCGGGGTTCACAATCACAAGCCGCTCTTCGCAGATCGTGGTTCCGCAGCCCACGAGGTCCTGACCACCGGGTTCTCCTTCCTGACAGCGGACGACCCGATAGCTGGCCAGGGCATGGCGGTCAAAGGTCCGGATGACCGGGGCCAGATGTTTGTTGGCACCGGTAATGATCAGGGCCGCTTCGGCCATGCCGTAGCAGGGAAAGTGGGCTTCATGCCGGAACCCGAAGGGGGCGAACTTTTTGCTGAAAGCCCGCAGGATGCCGGCCCGAACCGGCTCAGCGCCATTAAATGCCAGCTCCCAGGTGGAGAGGTCGAGCCCTTTGCACTGTTCGAGCGGGATTTTCTCGACGCAGAGGGCGTAGCTGAAGTTTGGTCCGCCCGAATGCGTACAGCGGTACTTGGAGGCCGCCCGCAGCCAGCGCAGCGGCCGGGTGAGGAACGACACATGGCTGAGCAGGGTACAGGTGCAACCGATGAACATCGGGTTGAGAATCCCGCCGATCAGCCCCATGTCGTGATAGAACGGCAGCCAGATCAGCCCGTGCGATTCTGGCCTCATCTCGAAGGATGTGGAGATCATCCGGCAATTGGCGATCAGGTTGCGCTGGGTTAGCAAGACGCCCTTGGGCGAACCGGTCGAGCCGGAGGTGTACTGGATCAGTCCGAGATCCGCGGGTTCGACACGCGGTCGAACCCAGTCACTGCACATTTCGGTCGGAACATCATCCGTTGCGAGCCACGGGACGGCCTTCAGGCTTGGGGATTCGTCCAGCAACCCATCGGCGCGCTTCACGACATCCGACATCGTCAGGACTACCGAAGGCCGGACGTCCTCACTGATCGCCTGGATCCGGCCCATGTTGCGGTTACGGCGGGGCGGGTAGGCCGGGACCGGAACAGCGTTCGCGTAATAGCAGCCGAAGAGGGCTTCGATGAACTCCATGCCGGGCTGATACATCATCAAGGCCCGCTTGCCCGACATCCCCATCGCCACGAGGTTGGCCCCGATCGCCCGGGCCCGGGTGTCGAGGTGGGCGAAGGTGATCGTTACTTCGTCATCTTCGCCGTCGCGCAGGAAGCGGTAAGCGATTTTTTCGGGCTGAGCCAGCGTCCAGTAGCGGAGCCGGTCCAGAAAATGGGTTTCTGGCGGCGAAAACGGGGCCAGCAGGTCGGCAATTTTCACGCGGACACGGTCTCCTGGGGTCAGCACCTATCTTAAAGTCAACCTGCCGTGACGGGAAATGGCGGCTGGGTCGCGTTGGGCCCAAATACGGGGCCGACCTGACCAGCCGGATGCTTTTCGCGGTCTGCGCCGCGGGAGAAATGACGGGTGTCGACCGACAAACGGCGGCTTCAACGCCACGAAACGCACGCCTCACATCAAAGACCGACAAAGCGGGAGCTTCGTCACCACGAAACGCACGCCTCTCCCAAAAGTCCGACAAAGCGGGAGCTTCGTCGCCACGAAACGCACCTGACGGACGCCTTGAACAGAAATGAGCTTGACCGGTCCTGGCTCTTCGCTGAATACTTCCCCGCATGGAAACCTTCAAGCTGGTGATGCCCGAAAACCTGAACCATTTCGGGGTCCTGTTTGGTGGTTACATGCTGATGTGGACGGACGAAGTGGCTTGGGTGGCGGCGACGCTGGAGTACCCCGGCAGCCGATTCGTCACCATCGGGATGGACCATGTCGAGTTTCGGCATGGAGTCCGCGAGGGGACGATCCTGCGTTTCAGCGCGGTCCGCAGCCGGCTGGGAACAACCTCCGCCAGCTATCTCGTCGAGGTCCACCGGGCGGCTGGCGAAGCGGTGGAAGAGGCGATCTTTTCGACCACTGTCACGCTGGTCAATTTAGATGAAAGCGGCCGCAAAAAACCGTTAGGACCCTCATGACCGGGCGCGGACCGCTGGCATTGCCGGACCTGCCAGCCAGAGACCCGGGGGCGGGATTCCCGGACGAACTACTTTGAAGTGCCGGGTTGAGGGGCTTTTTTTCAGCCACCGGCGGGTTGCCGGGCGCGATTCCACACCATGGACTTTTTCAACTTTGTCCGGTCATGCTGCATCGCCCCAGTCCCGCCGACGACATTGCCGATGAACCGGTTGTCGGCGTCTTGCTCGGCACGCAAGCTGTTCGGCATTGCCAGAGCTGCTGGCGCAAGGACGTCCACCAGCCTGTCGTGGTTTCGCCGTTCACGCTGGGCTTCCTGATCGTGGCGACTCTGGGGCTGGTGCTTGTCCTTCGGCCGGGCCGCTGCACCTGCTGTGGACAGCTGAAGCTGTTTTGACGCAGGGACGGGACGACTTGGCGCCTATCCCGGAACCGTCCTGAAAAGGGGTCAGACCCCAAATGACTCCGAAGACTGCGCAATTTGGCGTCAGACCCCGACGGTTCCGGGATTGGCTCTTGGTAGACTCGTCAGCGATGGGAGTCACCGCGGAACAGTCCGGGCAGGAGCTGCCCTTGCCCCTGATCGAGGAAGCCGTCCGGCGGTTGCGAAGTGGCGAGGTCGTCGCTTTTCCAACCGAAACGGTTTACGGCCTCGGGGCGGATGCCCTCAACGCCCAGGCCGTGAGGGAAGTTTTCGCGCTCAAGCGGCGGCCCACCGAACATCCGTTGATCGTGCACTGCGTCGACGGTCAAGCGGCGCGCCGCTGGGCGAGCGAGTTCCCGCCGGCGGCTGGATTGCTGGCGGCCAGATTCTGGCCGGGGCCGCTGACGCTCGTGGTGCCAGCCGCACTGGACCTGCCGCGCGCCGTGACGGGAGGGCAGGACTCGGTCGGCTTGCGCGTGCCCGCGCATCCGGTCGCGCGTCAGCTGCTCAAGGCATTTGGTGGCCCGCTCGCCGCGCCCAGTGCCAACCGCTTTGGTCAGGTCAGCCCGACTTCGTCCCAGCACGTTCGCGATGAGTTTCCGGAAGCCGGTTTCCTGATTCTCAACGGGGGGCCATGCGAAGTCGGGATCGAGTCGACAATTGTCGCCTGCCTGCATGGGGCCGTGACCCTGTTGCGACCAGGAATCATCACGCCGGAAGACATTTTTGGCTGTTTGGGACTTTTTCCGTTGCATTCGACGGCCGCCGGGCCCCGCGTGTCGGGTTCACTGGAGTCGCATTACGCGCCGCGGGCGAGGGTCGAGCTTGCTCCGGCTGACCAGCTGGAGCGACATCTTGCGGCAACGAAAAGTGGAGCGAAGACACTGCTGCTGCTCGCGCAGAAGCCCGATCACCCGCTCCCGCCGCTGGTTGAATTCAGGGCGATTCCCGACGATCCGCGTGAACTGGCGAGGGTGCTCTACAGCCTGCTGCGGGAAGGCGACGAACGCGGGTTCGACCGGCTGTTGTTTGTTCAGCCTGCGAATGAGGGGGTCGGGCTGGCGGTCGGCGACCGCTTGCGACGGGCAAGTGGCGGCCGGAACGGGTGAAGGAAAAAGGGGCCAACTCCTTGCCGCAGCAACCCGGACCGGTTGGCGCGCAAAAAAACGAAGGGTTCCCGCTCGCCGCTACAGGAACCCTTCTATTGTTGGCTGTCCGATGCCTGGGAACGAATTCCCCGGCTCGGAGACCCACAGCCACGAGTGATATCGTCGGTACTGGCGAAAAGTCTTTAGATTTCGACAATGGGCCGGGAAGCGGGCACAACCGGCAAAGTCATGGACGCTGCGCATTCCAAAATCCACGCTGGCGATGATCGAAGCGATGCTTGAACACGAACTGCTCCCCGCGCTGCTGGTTCTCGAAGACGGCACAGTCTTCCGTGGTCATCCCTTTGGCGCGACCGGAACCACGACGGGCGAGATCGTTTTCAATACCTCGATGACTGGTTACCAGGAAATCCTCACCGACCCCAGCTATTGCGGGCAGATTGTGACGATGACCTACCCGGAAATCGGCAACTACGGCTGGAACGCCGAGGATCACGAGAGCGTCCGGCCGCTGATCGCGGGCTTTGTCGTCCGCAATGTCAGCCCAATCGACAGCAACTGGCGTTCCGACGGCCCGTTGGAAGGATTCCTCAAGCAGCACGGAATCGTTGGCATCTCCGGGATCGACACCCGGTCACTCGTTCGGCGGATCCGCGTCGCAGGGGCCATGCGGGCCGGCATTTCGACCACGGTTCTTGAGCCAGACCAGCTGCTCAAGATCGTGCTTGACTCACCGGAAATGTCGGGCCTTGATCTTGCCAGCACCGCCTCCGGGGGCAGCGAAAGCTGCCAGTGGGTGGACGGGCTGTCGAAATGGTGGGACCTGTCCGGGAGCGGAAATGCGATTCCATGCAGTGAAAAACCGCACATTGTCGCGCTCGATTTCGGCATGAAACAGAACATCGCCCGCCATCTCGCCAGTGGCGGTTTCCGGGTCACCGTCGTGCCCGGCACGCTGCCCTCAGCGAAAATCCTCGCCCTTGAGCCCCAGGGTTTTTTTCTCTCCAACGGTCCCGGCGATCCGGCCGCCACGACCTGGGCGATCCAGACGATTCGCGAACTGCTGGGCGTGGTGCCCCTGTTCGGCATCTGCCTCGGCCACCAGCTGCTGGCCCTTGCCTGCGGTGCGAAGACATTCAAGCTCAAGTTCGGCCACCGCGGTGCCAACCAGCCGGTTCTCAACCTCGCGACTTCGCGGGTCGAAATCACGTCGCAGAATCACGGCTTCGCGGTCAGCGACGAAGACTTGCCTGGGGAACTCGAAGTCACGCACCGCAACCTGAACGACAACACGATCGCGGGCCTGCGGCACCGCACACTGCCCGCCTTCAGCGTCCAGTACCACCCCGAAGCCAGCGCCGGCCCGCACGACAGCGACTATCTGTTCCGCGAATTCGCGACCCTGGTGCTGGATGGAATGCACTCGGCTGAGCGGGCCTGAAGACTCAGCCGCTTTCAGGTATCCTCACGGCCTGAATCCGGACATTTCTGAACCGGTAAACCTGTCCGGCTTCACCATGGTGCTGGAGGCCGATGGGGCCTTCGGCGTCGGTGTCGTCGTGCCAGTCGGTGACGAGGCCGTCGTTGATGAAGATCCGCAAGTGGTTGCCACGGCATTCGATCCGGTAGCGGAGCCACTCGCCGCGGGGGGCCTGGATCAGGCGGACCTGGCCCTTTTGCTCGTTGATCGGAAAGAGCCACGCCCGGCGGCCCTCATCGTAAAGGCCGCCCGACCAGGCCCGTTCCGTCGGGTCGACTTCGGCCTGGTAGCCAAAGACCTTGTTCGGCTCGACGTGACAGCGGAACATGATCCCGGAGTTGGCGGGGCCCTCCGCCGGCAGGCAGACTTCGGCTTCGAGGATGAAGTCAGCGAAGCGGCGTTCGGTCACGAGAAAAAACTTCTTGTCGGCGACGAGGTGGATCTCGCCATCCATAACCGTTGCTTCGCCCCATTCGTAGGGATTGGTCCATCCAGCCAGCGTCTGGCCATCAAAAAGTGGTTCAAAATCCGGTTCCACGTCCACAGCCGGAACATCCGTTGCCGGCGGCGTCTCCTGCAAACCATTCGCCGGGACGATCAACCCTGAAACGGACCACGACAGGACCGCGAAAACCACCAGCTGCCGGACAAGCGTATCGCGGGCCATCGGGAACGAACAGGAACTCATGGCGGTGATCCGGATGGGCGAATTGAGTTAAGCCGGCCCCCGGATTCTCCCGGCCTTGCCCGGCGGGTCAACTGGGCGTCGTTGGCCCACAGTCCCCGGAATGACACCCATGGCAATGATGACAGGCGATTTGTTTGTCGCCTTTCGCTCCGCGCAAGGAGTGTTCTTTCGCGGAGCGAAAGGCGACACTGAAGGTGCCTCTCCCAACCGCCAACGGTAT
>JANOFL010000341.1:0-13340 GCA_031405895.1 Planctomycetota bacterium | reverse complement strand
GACACTGGAACTGCAGTCCACAACCGCGAACGATGTAATACCAGCCGAATCCGCCCGCCAGACCGAATGTTTGCCATGAATTGCTGCCTGCCTCGCAAAGAACGCCCTGCTGCCTGCCGAACTGTTTCCATCGGCCTCTGGATCGTGGTTTCGGTTCTGTGGTGCTCTGTGCCATGCTGCCAGGCGTGCCAGGACGGCTTTGCCTGGCCAGCCGATAGCAGTGCGGCAACCGATGGCAGCCCTGACGGCTGGATCACCCCCGAACAAATGTCTTGCGTCGGCGACCAGGACGGTTACGGACCGCCGGGTGGCGTTCTGCCCGCTCGCTCGATGCTCGGCGTGGACGGCGACTCGGCCCGCGACCAGTCCCGCGAACCGCGCTGGAATGACCAGCAGATGGTGCCATGGGAATCCCAGGCCTGGGGAGAATACGTGGGTCCCTACCGCACACCGCATGTGCCGGAGTACCGGTTACGGGTTGGTGACGTGCTTGATTTCGTCTACCTGCTCACCCGCCGCTCTCCCGGCCATCCCTACAAGTTCCACCCCGGCGACACGATTTCAATCACCGCGGTCGGCGACCCGTCGCTCAACCAGCCAACATTGACTGTCCTTTCGGATGGGACCATCACCTTGCCTCTGATCGGCAACGTCGTCGTGGCCGGCAAGACCAGCGACCGGCTGATCGGGGAACTCAATGATCGCTTCAAGACCGAGGGCAAAGTCCGCGATCCGCGGATGGTCGTCCAGGTGATCAAGGGCGACACGCCGTTGAACGACTTGCGAGACTCGGTCGATGCCCGCCAGGGCCAAGGCGGCCAGTCGCGCCAGGTCGAAGTCTCCCCCGATGGCACGATCCAGCTCCCGCTGCTCGGCCCGGTCCCGGCGATCGGTCTGTCGCTCGAGGAAATGGCCCGCGAAGTCAACGCCCGCTACGCCATGCGGCTGGACGGCATTTCGGTCAATCCGATCCTCGTTCGCCGCGCACCGCGCGCGATCCACATCCTTGGCCAGGTCAATCGCCCTGGGCGGATTGAAATGGCCGGCCCGACGACGGTGATGCAGGCGATCGCCCAAGCCGAGGGCTGGCGGACCGGCTCCAACCTGCGACAGATCATCGTCTTTCGCCGCGACGAGAACTGGAATCTGGTCGCCACGAAAATCGACCTGCAAGGTGCCCTCAACGGCCGCCGCCCACATCCTTCCGACGAAATCTGGCTCCGCGACTCCGACATCGTGCTGGTCCCCAAGGCCCCGATCCAGCGCTTCAGCGAAGCCGTCGAACTCTACCTCGTCCGCTCGCTCTACAGCATCTTCCCGCAACAGGGCGTCGTCTTCAACTTCGACGGCTTCCGGACGTTTTGACGGTTTGCAGCCTGGAGCCGTTCTTTTCCCGACCTTACATCGAATGCGGGACCGACTGATGTGGGGCCAGGCTCCTGCCTGGCCACTCACCAGCAGATTTCCCGATCAACGTCGGCCACTGGACCGGCCGGGTTGCACCGCACTAGATTGGGACCACGTTCGAGGTTCCCTGACGCACGCCGGTTTGCACCATGCCGACAGTCCCCCTCTCCAGAATCGCTTACACCCGCTCCGGGGACAAAGGCGATGGCAGCAATGTCGGCGTCGTGGCCTACAGCCGTGAAGGCTACGAACTGATCCGCCGCGAGCTGACGACTGAAAAGGTCAAGCAGCACTTTCGCGAAATCTGCAAGGGCGAAGTCAAACGTTACGAAGCCCCCAACATGCTTGCTCTGAACTTCATCCTCCGCGATTCACTCGGTGGGGGCGGCAGCGAAAGCCTCAAGAGCGACGCACAGGGCAAAACCCACGGGCTGGGGATGCTGCTGCTGATGGTCGACGTTCCGGACGGGTTTCCCCTGGTGGAACGAAACCAGGCGGGGTGAGGAATTACGAGTTGAGAATTGAGAATTGGGAACTAGTAATTCTCAATTCGTAATTCTCAATTCTCAATTCTCCCCGTCACTTCTGCTGGTTCTGCTGGATCGCCGACTGGAACTGGGAACTGGTGGTTCCACGACGGGTGGTGCGCGGCGTGAATCTGTCGGTCGAGGTGAGCTTCGGTTTGAACTCGCGTTTCTTCGCGTCGGAAAGTTCGTCGTGCCGCGGGCGGGGAACACCGACCACAAGCAGACCGAGGAATATCAGACCGCCAACCAGCGCCCAGGCGAGGCCATACTCACGCTGGATCGACCCGGCGGCTGCCGTTTCGGCTTGGGCGAGAAAAGTTGCAAATTCAAACATGGTGGATTTCCCGTCAGGTATTCAACGTGGGATAGGCTTCCAGCCTGTCAGTCAGTTATTCCAGTCCAAGGCAATTCCCTGCCTGACAGGCTGGAAGCCTATCCCACTTCCATGATCGTCCAGTGAAGATCAGCCGGCAAGAGCTGACCTGATCCAGTCCAGGAGCCGGTCCACACCATCGGCAACATCAATCTCGGCCTGGCTGCCGTCGGCCATCTTTTTCACTTGCACCCGGCCGGCCGCTTTTTCATCCGGCCCGGCGACGATCACCAGGGGAATCTGTTTCCGGTCAGCGTACTTGAACTGGTTGCCGACTTTTTTTGCTTCCGGGTAAAGCTCGGTTGGAATCCCGGCCCGGCGCAAGTCGGCGGCGAGCCGCAGGTACCAGTCGGTCATCCCCGCATCGAACTGGACGACAAGGACCTGGGCGGGGGATTGCGTGGTGCCGGCCCGGCCAAGTTCCTCGAGGGCCGCAATCAGCCGGTCCAAACCCAGCGACGCCCCCACCCCCGGCATCGGCGTCTTTGAGAACATCTGGGTCAGGTTGTCGTACCGGCCACCCGAACAGATGCTTCCAATCGCCGGCAGGTCATCCAGAAACGTCTCCAGGATCGTACCGGTGTAATAGTCCAGTCCGCGGGCAATCGAAAGGTCGATCACGACGCGGCCCGACGCCACGCCAGCCGCTGCGACGCCGGCAACCAGCTGCTTCAATTCAATGGCACCGGCTTTTCCCAGCTCGTCTTCGCCAGCCAGTTCATCGAGCCGGCCCAGTGTCGCTTCGGCTGGCTCGTTTCTCGCCGCAAGCCCCCGGACGACGGTCGAGGCTGCCAAGCCATCGCAACCCGTGCCAGCAACAATTTCGGCCCCCACTGCGTGCGCTCCAACCCTGGCCAGCTTGTCAATTGCGCGGAGCACGACCGTGCTGTGATCCGCAAGGCCCAGCCGCCGTAGCAGGCCGTTGAGCACTTTGCGGTTGTTGACGCGAATCTGGAATCGCTCAATCCCCAAGGCCACCATCAAGTCATGCGCGACGAGAACCGTCTCGATGTCGCTCACAATCGATGTCGTCCCGATCGTGTCGTAATCGCACTGCATGAACTCGCGGAAGCGGCCGGCCTGGGGCGATTCGCCGCGCCAGACGGTCGCAAGGTGATAGCGCTTGAAAGGCAGACCGAGCGCCGGGCCGTGCTGGGCGATGAAGCGGGCCAACGGCACCGTCAGGTCAAACCGCATTCCGACGTGGCGGTCGCCGGCGTCGTTGAAGTGGTACATCTGCCGGTCGGTCTCTTCGCTTCCCTTGCCGGCGAGGACCTCGAACAGCTCGAGGGCCGGCGTGTCGATCGGGGCGAAACCATACGACCGGTAGACTTGTCTCGCCGTGGCAAGAATCGACTCGCGCAGCAGCATCCGGTCGGGGAGAAAGTCGCGGAAGCCCTTGAGCGTGCGCGGCTCGATCAACGGCGTGGACATCAGGTCGTCCGGGCGGGAGGCGGGGCAAAAGTCTGGATGATCGGCAAGTTGCCCGGCCGCGGCGAACGAAATGACTCGTTCACCGGACGGCTGTGGAAGCGGGCCTCGATGTACTCCTGGACCTGCTCGGGGCACTCGAAGTACCCCTCGTAAACGTAGTTGTCCTCGTACTCGCAGCCCACAGTCGAATAGTCGCGGCAGATCTGCGGTCGGGTCAGATAGATCCCGCAGCGGTTGTCAGACTGCAAATGCCGGCACTCGGTGTGAACCAGCAGATACCAGATGCCGTCTTCGAGAAAGACACTGGCCCGGTCGTGCAGCAGGTACCAGCGGATGTAGTCGAAATCCTGTTCGACTTCGGGGGTGTCCATCGGCAGCGCGAAGTACCGGCAGCACTTGGCCGTGCAGAACTTGCAAAGCACTTCGCCTTCCGGCACCTGGTCGCGCGGAATCTTCTGCCGCAACGGCGGACGGTTCATGGCCAGTCGATATCGGTTCGGGACCCGGCAGCCAGGTCCGTGGTCGGTTCGGACGTGTCCGGGACATTGTAGTTACTTCCCCGCCCGACAGAACGGCCAGTGTCGCTGTTGGTTCCATCGACAACGAACCAGTGCTGCCATCCCCTCGCCAACGCCGGGTGATTGGCTTGCGCAGCTAGCGCCTTTCAGTTTCCGGGATTGTTTGGGACCAGGAACGCCTGACTTCGGAGAAGTCAGCGACAGTCGCTGATTTCTCCGAAATCAGCCGCTTGCACTCGACCGGTACAATGTCTGGCCACTCATGCCGATCGATGAAACTTTTGGGCCCCGTGCCCCGCGGTCGTGAACCAGAGGCCAGTGGCCAACACCAACGGGCTGATCAGGGAACCCATGCAACTCGGCTTTGTCAGCGCCATCGTCGGCGACCTCGACCTGCGGGGAGTCTTTGAACTGGCGGCCCGGCTGAAGTATGACTGCGTCGAGCTGATGTGCTGGCCGGCAGGACCGCCCGACCGGCGGTATGCAGGCGTAACGCACGTGGATGTTGGCCATTCTGCGACCGCCGATCTGGCGGCAATCCGCAGGCTGGCGGCGGATCACGGGGTCGGGCTCAGCGCCCTCGGCTACTATCCCAATCCGCTTTCGCCCGACTCCGTCGAGTCAAAAACCGCAGTCGACCACCTCCGCCGCGTGATGGCGGCCGCCGCTGAGCTGGGGGTCGGCATCAACACATTCATCGGTCGCGACCCGAGGCTTTCGATCGATGACAACTGGCCGCGGTTTCTCGATACTTGGGGTCCGCTGATTGACGAGGCCGCCCGGTTGAAGGTCCGGACCGGAATTGAGAACTGCCCAATGCTCTTCAGCCACGAGGAATGGCCTGGCGGAAAAAACCTTGCCATCTCCCCTTCAGTCTGGCGGCGGATGTTTGCCGAGCTCAACAGCCCGTGGCTCGGGCTGAACTTCGACCCGTCGCACCTGGTCTGGCAGTGGATCGACTGGGAGCGGGCGATCCTGGAATTCGGCCCCCGAATCTTCCACGTTCACGCCAAGGACGTCGTCGTCAACCGCGAAGGCCTCTACGAGCACGGCGGCCTCGCTTTGCCGTCGCTCTACCATGAACCCCGCATCCCCGGCCGGGGCGAAATCGACTGGCAGCGGTTCATCAACGCCCTCCGTTCGGCCGGCTATTCCGGTCCGGTTTGCGTCGAAGTCGAGGACCGTGCCTTCGAAGGCTCCCTCGCCCTCCGCGAACAATCCCTCGCCGCCAGCGCCGCCCACCTCCGGCCGCTGATTCAGAACCGGTGAATGGCCACAAAGAGCACAGAAATCACAGAAACAAGAAACGTGGTTTCGAGGCCTTCACCACCAACTCCTGTTTGTGTTGTTTGTGCCTTCTGTGGCCATCGACTTCCCATCATCAACGGATAGGCCCAACAGATTCCCGGGTGTGTGGGCATAATTGGGGAATCTCGGCAGATTCCCTGGCCATGACGCCCCGGCTATGGCAATTCAGCTGTATCCCGGGGAATCGTTTGGCCATTCTCGTTTGGTGAACTAGCGCCAGCCAAACGCCGCGACAACCCGGTGGCCGAGGAGCTGGTAATGGCGATCAACGACTGGTTTGACAACCCGCAATTGGCGGGAATGTGGCCGATGTTCGCGGCCATTGCAGTGGTTGGCGGAGTGATCCACGTCTGGTTCGCGATCCTGCTGATGGTGCTGGCCCGCAAGACGGGGACGGCCAACGGATGGCTGGCGTTGCTGCCTGTTTTGAACCTGTTCCTGATGTGCTCGATTGGCCGGCGTTCGTGGGGCTGGGTCTTCGCGATGTTGGTGCCGTTTCTGAATCTGATTGCTTTCGCGTACATCTGGGGCGGGATCGCAGCGGCCCGCAACCAGTCGGCTTGGCTGGGATTGCTGATGCTGGTCCCACTGCTGAACCTGCTGTTGCCATTGATCCTCTGTTTTGGTCCGGCGACCAACGCCATGACCGGATACCTGGTCGTGTCCACAGCGCCGTTGCGTGGTTGCAGAAAGTGCGGCCAGGCGGCGGCAGAGTCGGACGCTTTTTGCGCGCATTGCGGGTCGCCGATTGGCGTCGCTTTCTCGCCCGTGCGGAAACAGGTCCCTGTTCAGCCAATGGTCATGGCACCGCGACCGGCCACCGCAGGTTCGGGTTGCTGGATCGTGTTGTTCGTGATGGGTCTGTTCTCAGTTTTTGCCCTCGGCTGTTGCGGGGTGGGCGGTTACTTCCTGCTCGTCCCCAAGCCCTATACGCCGCCTGTCCGCCAGCTGGCCCAGCTTCCGCCGGCGATGGCCGGATCAATGTCGCTATTGCCGCGTGATTCCGTCGCGGATGGCCAAGCCGTTCCCGCTTCGATTTCAAGCCAGACCTTTGGCGGACCGGGAGCCGCGACCCAGCCGCGGACTGTCTCGATTCCCCGCGAACAATTCCCACGGGGGATCGATGTCGAATCAATTCCGCAAGTCGCAAGCGATCTGACATCGGCGGTTTACCGGACCGGGCCAACTGCCCCGCCCGTCAGTATCCAGGTTCTCAACATGCCCAATGCGGCCGCCGAGGCGGATAACTGGACTTCGCAAGCCGCCCAGGCGACTGGCGGTACCGCCACGCCAATCACGATCCGAAGTCCCAATGGCCAGGAGTTCAGCGGAACACAGATTGAATCGCCAACCGACTACATCTGTATTCTGACATCGAACGATGATGGAATCACGATTTTCGTTTCGACTCCATCGCCGGACGGCGCGGCCACCGCGGCCCGGCTGGCGGGGAATCTGGGCAACTCGGGCGGCCTCGCCGATCCACAGATCGAACCTTACATCTGCGTCTTGCCCGCCAGCTCTATTGGCGACCTGGAAATCGTCGAGCTGTTCACAGCTACCGGCGACGGCATCATGGCAGTTGCCGCCACGGCAAGTGATGGTCAGGCCAACGACCCGCAACTTCAGCAGGCCCTGGCCCAGTTCCGTCAGTTCGTGCCGGCCTATGCGACGGCGGCAGTGATGGAAGACAGCTCCGCCCAGGAATGGAACGCCCTCGTGGGCACTTACGCCACAGTCGGCCAGGCGACCCGCATCTGGCGGCTTATCGAGTGGACGGCCGGCTGGGGCGCCACGGGCAAACTCAACATTCATGGCACGAGCGGTTACTGGTTCGATGAAGCCGACGGGCGAATCGTCCTGTTCCAGAAAGGCCCCCACGTGGTCATCCTCCGTGGCCCGGCCGGCGCTCCGCAAGAACAACTGATCGCGCTCGGTGAAGGACTCCAGCTATGACCCTGATCGCTCGCAGCCCGACAACAGAACGCTCGCAGCCATCGGGAACCAACAGGGAGCCAGAATGGCTGCGCAAGTGGCAACAGCTGGTCACCCGGGCCCGTCGCTGGTGGGGCATGGCGCAGCGCTACCTGCTCCAGGATCACACCCAGCTCTGGTGGGACCGGGTCGCATGTCTGGGTGGAGGCAGCCTCGGCTTCATCTGGATGATTTCGGCGTGGATTCGCCAGGCCCAGCATGGCTGGCAAACCGGGTTGCTGATCGCCGGTTTGCCGTGGCTGCTGACGAGGTTGCGGCCACAGATCGACAAGCTGTTGATGCCCTTGCAACGGTACCGTGAAAGAATCCCGCGCTGGGGACTGATCACGATCGGCATCGTTGGCCCGCTGGGGATCACGACGATGCTGCTGCGGATCGGTGCCGACTGGCTCGGCTTCTCCGATGAACGCTGCATCCAGTTCGCGCTGCTGCTGGGAACGGCTGTCGCGACGGCCGTCCTGCGGAATCCGGAAGCGGCGGCAAATCAATCGAATACGACCGCGAGTCCAGCCGTTCGGGAGAGGACCCCGTCATGACACGCTTGCAAAGTCTCACTGTTTTGGCGGTTTTGGTCGCCGGCCTGTGGGGTTCAGACAGCCGGGCCGATGAAAAGACCTTTTCGGTCGCGCCTGGCGGCTGGGTTGCAACCGGGATCGAGATCAAGCCCGGCCAGTTTTTTGAGATTTCGGCCAAGGGCACATTGAAACATCCTGGCGGGCGCGAATCGGGCCCCGACGGTTACTACTGGCTCGGCTTTCAGGCGTGGACGTTCAAGTACCGGATCGGCGAGCATCCGCCCAACGAGGGCCTTCACGATTCCGGAAGTGGAGCGACCGGTTTTGGCGGCGAAAAGGGCGGACAGCTCTACCTCGGCGTGTCTAATACCTACGACCCGGTTCCCGCCGAATCGGCAGTGTCTGGCAGTTTCGAGGTGACGGTTTCTTTCGGCGAGAACTCCAACACGGACCTCGGCGGAAACACGGGTGGTGGGCTGTTACCGGGCGTACAGCCACCGATTCCGGGTTCCGCCAGTGGAAAGACTCCGAAACGCGGGAGCTCACCGCTATGGCCCGGCCTGATCCCGCCGCTGGTCGTCAGCCTGGTCAACGCCCGCGATCTGATTAACCGCCGCCGTCCCAAAAAGCTAAAGACCGACGGCCCGTTGACCACTAGCATCAGGGAAAGCTTGCCGGGCGTGCCGCCCGAGATCCCGCCCTACGTTCGCGGCAATCCGCGGGACAAGACCCCCGCACCCTGCCGCCAGTTCCATGACGACTACGTCGCGATGCAGCAAGAGATCACGGGGATGGAAGGCCCGATCCGGCTGGCAACGGAAACCTATTGGGAGTCCCAGCGCCGGCTTAACCAGAATCTGGCCAAGTTCTCGATCCAGCTCGCGTGGGACACCTCCGACTTGGCGTCCGCGGGTGCGGGCGGGATCAAGGGCGCAATGGGAATCGCCACGCTGATCACGCAGATTCCCGATGCCCTGCGGAAAGGCCTGCAGCTGGCCCGCACCGCCGCGTCCAAGGCCGCCCGCAAAATCGGCCAGCTGACCGAGCAGGTCGCCGAACTCGCGCGCCGGGCGAAATCGCTGCTCCAGAACGCCGACCAGCTGGGTACGCGCAGCAAGGCCTTGGCCAACAGCATTGATGAGCTGACGGAGGCAGCCAGCGCGGCGGAAAAGCGGTTGGCTGAGCAGCTTCGATTCCTGTCCTTCATGGACGAGGCTGATGGATTGGTGCCGGAACGAAACAGGCTGGCCGGCGAGCTTGTCGAGGGGGAAGCATCGCTCGTCAAAAAGCGGGAAAAGATCGATGCCAACCAGAAACGGCTCGACGCAATTCCGGACGAACAGTTCACAGCCGCCCGCGAAAGTGAACAGGCCACGCGCAACCTGCGCGAGCTGGAATCCGGCATCGCGGCGCTGGAAGGGGATGCGGCCAAAAAAGCCTCGTCCGCACGCGAATCGCTCGGCAAGTGCGAGCGAGAGATTGGCGACCTGGAAACCCGCAAAGCCAAACTGGACGAACTCAAGACTCGTCGCGACAAGTTCCTGGCAGACGAGGCTGATGTCGAGGCGAAAGGAAAGGAACTGCTCTCGGCCGAGCAAGAACTGCACCGGGCCCGGGATCTAAAACTTGAACGCGAGAAAATCGAGCGACTGCAAAGGCATCTCGAGACGTTGCAGGAAAATCACAAAGAACTGCTTCGGAACTACAATGAGGCCGAATACAACTACAGTGGTGCAATGCATCGCCAGAGAGAGTATCTGGACGACCTTGCAAACAGCTCAGCCGGTGAACTTGACCCCAATAGCCTGAGTCCCCAGCAACGGGCGGCGGTGCAAACGCTGGAAGCGGATGTCTCGGAAGCCCACAAAAAATTCATCAGCGCACGCGACACGCTCAACAAGACCTACGCCGAACTGCATGCCACCGAGTACGATGTCCAGCTTTTTGACCAACGCGTTCTCGCCCAAGCGCCGGAAGAGCTGGTCCAGGCCATCAACGCCGCCGAAGCGAAAGTCAAGGAGTTGAGTGCAGGGCACGCAGCGAGCCGTGCCGAATGGGAGAATTCCAGCAAAGCGTTGCAGGCCTACTCCCATCCGGGAATGAACCTGGGCGAGCTGCCCACCATCAACTCCGAGCTGGCAACCCAACGTCAGCGACGGCCTGGACTTCAGAATGCCGTGACTGAAGCCGTTGAAGCCGAACAGACGGCGCGGACGCGGGCTGTCGAGAAACGGGCAGAATTGCCGGCCCTCCGGACGCGCGATGCCGAGTGCGATGCCAGAATCTCCGCACTCAGGAAAGAAATCAAAACGCTTGAGGCTGACAACAACCGACAGGGCGTACTGGCAGAAAAACAGGATGCCAAACTTCGCAAGTTGAAGGCCGATCTCGAGGCGGCCGAAAAGAAGCTGGCGGATGTCCAAAGCCGGATTCCGGCCGGTGCGACGCGTGAGACTCTTCTGCGCGAGATCACCGCCCATCGCGACGCTATCGCTGCCAACAACAAGCGGATCGCGGATCTGAGGAAAGAGCTGGACGAAGGCCGTCAGCCCATTGCCGACGCACGCAAACTGGCCAACACCGTCGAGGCCGAACGGGCCGCAAAAATCAAAGATCTCGAACAGGCCGAGGAAGAAAAACAGAAAGCCGAGGAAGAGCTCAAGCGGCTCGAAGCCGAACTCGAAAAACACGCAGAGGACCCGGACCTGATCGACCGCATTCGCAATGCCTCCAAAGACGCCTCGAATCGGGTCAAGCCCGGCTTCGTCAAGGACTTTGAAGGCTGGGTCAAGGGCAAGGCCGCGACGCTGGGTGATCTGTGGGAGAAGGCCTTCGGCGGCCAGTCACCAGAGGAAGTCGCCCAGATCCTCAAGCACGGTCACGAAACCGTGCAGCGCCGGCTGAATGAACTCAACGAGCTTCTCGCGGACCGCGACGAACTGATGGGCGCCTTGCGCGGCCTGCGGGGAGAGCTGGAAATGTGCAAGATCCAGTTTGCGAACACGGAGAATTCGCCATGAGTGCCAACGCCACCGGTTCCGGTCAACCGCACAGCTCGGGCCAGCCGGACCTCCAACGGGTTCCCAAACCGCCCGAAGGGATTTTCGAAACGGCGACACCGGACGAGCTGCAGGACCGGCTGGACCTGTTCCGCGAACGGTATCTGCTCGGGCTGATGACGCCGGCCGAATTCAACGAGCTGCTGCTGGAATTCCAGTTCGGCGATACAGAAGAACGCATCTGGTCGCCCGGCGTCAATTCACGCGATTGGCATGTCTGGCGCGACGGGTTCTGGCAACGCAGCACGCCGCCCGCCACGCTGCGGATCAGGAGTTCGACGCTGTGGATGCTGTTTGAGGGGCAGCAGGCAGATCGGCCGGATCGGACGGACCTGTCAGATCGGACAGGTCCGTCAGATCGGACCGATCAGACGGAGCTGCCGCATCCGACCAGTGGGACCCGTCCGACATCCGCGACCGAACCCATCATCCCTCCGCCGCCCCCACCCGGACCAGGCCAATTCCAGGACGACCTGCCTTCCCAGCCGCCCGTCGATCCTTCGCGCCCCGCATTCTGCCCCGGCTGCGGCCAACCGGCCGGGCACGCAAAATTCTGCACGAAATGCGGGCGGCAAATCAAGGGCGCGAATCGCGCGTAGGGCGTCCGGCGTAGGGTGGGTGGAGTCTTTGGAACCCACCAGCTCAAACGCCAGATCTCAAATCTCAAATTTGAACTCTCGGATCCAGGCAAACTGGTGGTGTCCCGGATTCCACCCACCCTACTGCCGCGTCACAGGCCGGTTTTAGGGTGAGCCGACGGCGCTAGCCGCGGGCTCTTCGAGGAATCCGGACGCTAGCGCGTGCCGGCTCACCAAGGCCACCCTAAAACCCAGTGATGACGAAGCACTACCTGGGACTCTCCGGACTGTCCGCGATCTGGAGTTTGATCTCGTCCGAATTCCCGCGCAGTTCGGGGGCATACATCGCGGCGGCACGGGCGGGGAGGGCGCTGAAACGACCGGGGGTTTCGGCACGGAGCTTGTAACTGACGCTGTGCTTGCCGCGTGCGAGTGACCGCATGAAAAATGCGACCCGTTCGTCGCGAAACTCGACATAGGCCCCCAAGCCGCCCTGGGTGTAACCGCTTTGCAGCTCCACAGGTTCGAAACCGGCCGCCTTGAAATCCTCGAAGATCACATACTCGTAATCGTTCTTCGAGTCGATTTCCAGTTCGACCAGCACAAGGTCGCCGCTGGTGACTTCGCCGAGGTTGGCCAGCTCGACGCGGTCGTACTTTTCGACGGCCTGCTCGACTACCTGGCCACTGGAGCCGGCGACCGAGGCCTTGGCGCCTTCGCGCTGGACCAGTTTGTAGACCTTGCGGTTGACCTTGACCTCCAGCCCGGCGGCTTTGATGTCGTCCTCGAGCGTAAAGTTGGTCAGGTAGGCATTGGCGTAGAGCGGGCCTTTGCCTTCGCGACGCAGCTCGATCTTGTGGGCACCTGAAGTCAATTCCTCGCCGGCCAGAACAACGGTGCCGTCAAACGAGAAGAGGTTGTCCTTGTTGACCCGGACCGACTTGCGGACCTCGCCATCGACGACGACTTCAACCGTCATGTCGGGCTGGTCTTCCTTGCTGCGAACCATGTACTCGGCGAGGGCCTCGATGCAGGTGGCCGTGTCGCGGGTGCTGTTCCAGTAGCGGCCGTGGCGGCGGTTGTTGAGCAGATACTTCACGACGCCAGCCGTTTTGGGATCGTCCGGCCGGGCCCGGGCCATCAGTTTGAGGTAGAAGGCATTGGCTTCGATCACATCGCCATACCAGTACCACCACCAGCCCGCGTTGTTGGGAAGGTCGATGTAGGCCGACTGGTTCTCCTCGTCGTAGACCACGAACTGGTCGATGTTGCGGACCAGCATGTCGCGGCGCTCCACGTCACCGGCCTTGTCCAGAGCCAGGCCGAGCAATCCCATACCGTAAAGCGACAGTTTGGTCCGGTCGCGGTAGAGGTAATCGCGCATTTTCGCGCTGCCCTGGCTGGCGTCGGTCAGGACCATGTGTACGAAGGCGTCGAGGTTGTCGGCCAGGGTCTTGTAGCGGGCGTTGGCCGGCCGTTTGTCGGCGGGCAGGTCGCGAATCCGTTCCCACTCGTCCAGCAAGGCCACCTGTTCGGCTTCGTAATTGGCCAGCCACTGGACGCCCCGGTCGAGCACGCCGCCCGGCAACGCCATGTCGGCGGCAACTGCGGTCTGCAGGCCATGCA
>JANOFL010000307.1:0-13699 GCA_031405895.1 Planctomycetota bacterium | reverse complement strand
CCCCCCCCCCCCCCCCCCCCCCCCCCCCGCGGCCAGAAGTGCATCGGCTCAGACGATGACGGACAGGCCATGATCCAGTTCAAATATGTCACCAAATGGTGACATGATGGTTGCCACGGGCGTCGGACTGCGCAAACTGGCGAATGCGACCGGCTGCTGCTGCCTCCGGTGCCTGCCCGGTCAGTGCGCGCGACTCCCCCTTAACCCCGGCCCTTCTCCCCCATTTGTTTTGGAAGACAAAACAAACGGGGGAGAAGGGTGCAAGATTCAACGCGCGATCCTTCTCCCCGCCTTTCTCCCACGGACTGGGAGGCATCATTCAGCTTTCCGGGCTGTTCTTCCTTTTTTCGGCATTCAAAGTCTGGCTGTCGTTGTTTGCAGCCGTTTGCCTTCAGTCCGCGTGGCCCCAACAATTGCGGCGAAAGGAACACCGCCATGCAAAAACGTCTGCTCGAGTTCCGCCCCGCCCCGGCCCAGCACTGGGTCGGCAACGGGTTTCCCGTCCGCACGCTGCTGTCGCATCAGAATGAAGGCCAGCAAGCCAGCCCATTCCTGCTGCTCGACTACGGCGGACCGGCCGAGTTTCAGCCGGGGAACGAACAGCGCGGTGTCGGTGAACATCCCCATCGCGGTTTCGAGACGGTCACGATCGTTTATCAGGGGCGGCTTGAGCATCGCGACTCGGCTGGCAACACGGGCCGGATCGGCCCCGGCGACGTGCAGTGGATGACGGCCGCATCCGGCGTGGTTCACGAAGAGTGGCACGAGCAGGCTTTCGTCGAACAGGGCGGGATGTTCGAGATGGTCCAGCTCTGGGTTAACCTGCCGGCCCGCTTCAAGATGTTGAAACCGGGCTACCAGGAAATCCTGGCCGCCCAGATCCCAACCGTCGCTTTCGGTGGCTTCGGCAGCGCCCGCGTTATCGCTGGCTCGCTGGCTGACGTCATGGGCCCGGCGAAGACCTTTTCGCCGGTGACCGTCGCCGATCTGCAGCTGTCAGGAACGGGAACCTTGAAGCTCGACCTGCCCGACAGCCACAATCTCGCCGTCGCCGTTCTGCAAGGCTCCGTTACGGTTGACGGCGGCAAGCCACTCACTGGTCCCGGACTTGCCCTGTTTGATCCGGCTGGAACTTCCGTTGAACTCGCCGCAACAGCGCCTGCCAAAGTCCTGCTTCTCGCCGGCAAGCCGCTCAACGAACCCATCGTCGGCCGCGGCCCCTTTGTCATGAACACGGCCGACGAAATCCGCCAGGCGATCGCCGACTACCAGTCCGGCCGGATGGGAACGCTCTCAGGCTGATTCAGTCTCCTGCTGCATCGACAAACTCGATCCCGAGTTCGCCGCCGCCGGGGGAACCGGCTCCGTTCGGGGGCCCTCACTGCGCCGGTTCCCCCGGCGAAGAACCCTGAACTCTTATGGCAACTGGTACAGGTTTCGGGGGCAGACCATTCTGAATGCGGGCACACTTTACGGCTGCCGCAGGCTCAAGTTCTTCGGCAATGGCCGTGCGGCACGTCTGCTTCAGAATTCTGCTGCGTCCATGTCGTGCCGTTTTCGCACAGTTACGGCAGGTCTGCGCGCGTATTCGCTCGTACGCGAACACGAGGGCGGCTTGGATGTTGAATCGCCCAGGATCACGGTAATCGATGGTGCTTGGCACAACAGATTCACTTTGCTGGGGAGCAGATGCCGCCAGTTATTCCGGCGCGATGTTCACCTGCTGGCGTATCAGACATTTTCCGAGGGCTCATCATGTTGCAACTTGCCCTTGCTTGTCTTGTCATCGCGTTGATTGCCGGGATACTTGGGTTTGGCGGAATCGCAGGATCGTTTGTGGGTGTGGCCAAGATCCTCTTTGTCGTCTTCCTGATCCTCGCCGTGCTGTCGTTTGTGGGCAATGCAATGCGGCGGCGCAGCCAGGGGTCGGTTCACGCCGGCTGGAGGGATCACGTTCATTGCAGACCGACGCCATGGCGAGGGGTCAGGCACCATGACCGTCAACGGCGCATTGGGCTGCAATTCCCGGAAGCGCGATGGTTTACAAGTCTGTTTGTTCTTCGCTGTTCGGTCGGATTTTTTCAGTCACCTCAGCAGGAGAGTTGATCAAATGTCAAGGTATTTCGGAACGTTGATTCTGGCCGGTTTTCTGGTGGCCCTGGGCTGTGAGAATCCTGCTCCGGACAAACCACCTGGCACCATCACCGGTGAGAGTTTGCGGCGCGACGCTGATGAGGCCGTGCAGGCGGCTGCCGACCTTTCGCTGGCGGCCAAGGAAAAATTCCAGCAGGATCTCGAAGCACAACTCGAGAGTCTCGATGCCGACCTTGCGACGCTCCGCGAAAAAGGTCGCGACCTGACCGACGCGGCCAAGGCGAACTGGCAGCAAATGATGACGGATCTGGAGACCAAGCGGAAAGCGGCTGGCGAACAACTGGCCAAAGTCACGCAATCAGGCCAGGAAGCTTGGGGAGAGTTGCAGAAAGGTGCCCAGGCTGCGTGGGAAGATTTGAGCAAGGCCGTTCAGGAGGCTGCCCGGAAGTTCGAATAGCCGCTCAGACAACATCCGCAGTCATGGGGCTGGGGATTCGCGTCACTACCCCGACATCACCCGGGCTGGCTCGTGCCTTCCCGACCTGAACTCACAGAAAGTCTCCATGACATTCCCGTCTCCCATTCCCTACGCAGAGGACACTGAGACGATCCCGGCCGACGAAGCCGACGACATCCAGCGCGTCCTGGAAGCCATGACTGCGATCCTGTCGAATTCCCAGGCGAGTTCCGGGCAGTTTCGCGCCGACGTGCACGTCAAGACGCATGGTTATGCGCGCGGCGAGTTTCGCGTCCTGCCCAACCTGACCCCCGAGCTGGCGCAGGGTTTGTTCACCTCGGACCGTGTTTACCCGGCCGTTGTGCGGTTTTCCAACTCCGCCAGCCAGCCGCAGGCCGATGCCATGCCCGACGGTCGGGGATTGGCAATCAAGGTGCTGGATGTGCAAGGCCCAATGCTGGACGGTAACAACCAGCAGGGCCCGACCCAGGATTTTCTTGCGGTCAACCATCCGGTTTTTTTCGCCCGCAACGTGAAGGACTTCCTGCGCCTTGAACAGGTCCGGGTGGAGTCCGGAGACCAGCCGCTGGCAACTTTGCAGGGAGCGCTCACCGGTGGGGACTGGAACCCGCTCCACTGGCATTGGCGGGAGATGTTCGCCGTCGCCCGGATCGGAGGCAAGTTTCCGGCGCATCCGGGCAGCCCCACCTATTTCAGCATGGTGCCGATCCGGTTTGGCGACCATGTGGCCAAGTACCGGGTAAAACCCGTCGGCGACGGGCACGAATTCTTCATAGAACAGCTTCGCAGGCTGGCAACCCAGGGCGATGCCATGCGGATAGCCCTGGAAGAGACATTGCGCCAAAAGGAGCTCCTGTTCGAACTCCAGATCCAGCTGCGAACCTCGGAGCGGACCATGCCGGTTGAGGATGCCTGTGTCTGGTGGCCGGAGAGTGAATCCGGCTTTCGCATGGTCGCCCAGCTTGTTCTTCCCCGGCAGGAGATCGCTCCGCTTCGGGAGCAACCGGATTTTCAGCGCCTTTCGTTCCAGGTCTGGCAGGCGCTGGCGGCGCATCGACCGCTGGGAGGCATCAACCGGCTGCGCCGCCGGGTCTACCCTCTGTCGGTCCAGTGGCGGAACCACCGGCCGCAGGTGGAAAACGAGTTGCCAGCGACAATCATCCCGTAGATGGCACGTCGCCCAGTCCCGCCGTCCTGTCCCGCGCTGGCCAAAGTTCTGTTTCTCTCCGGCGAGCCGCTCAACGAACCCATCGTCGGCCGCGGCCCCTTTGTCATGAACCCGGCCGACGAAATCCGCCAGGCGATCGCCGACTACCAGTCCGGCCGGATGGGGACGCTCTGAGTTCCTGGTTCAGTCCTTCGGCAATACCAGCCCGCTGTAATTCCAGCCCGCAGCGCGAGCAAGGAACTCGACCATTTTATCGACCGAGGGAAACAGCCGGGCAATTTGCGAGGAAGGGCAAGGGAGACACGGAGGGCTGACGCCCTGCCGCTCGCCAGCGAAAACAGCCGGACATTTCGAATGGAAGCGCAAAGTCGCGGAGGCGCAAGGCCGCAGGGGACGAGGTTTGTGCAGCCGGAACAACGGTTGAATCTGCTGCCGCTCCAGTTCAACGGGGGCGCTGCGAGTTTCCCGATTTCCCTGCGCCTCACCGTCTCTGCGCCAAATCGCTTCCCGACTACTCCCCGCCGGAAGCCTTGTCTGCATGATCCCACCACGCCGGATCGCGGAGGCGTCGGAAGGTGTTGGTCCCGCAGTGGACTTCGCCGCCCATGACATGGTACGCCCGCCAGGCGTCGATGAAATGGACGTCAACCGCGCAATCGGCGAAAGCTTCCCGGATCGCCGTCTCGAACAGATCGACTCCCTGATGGCGCGGGCCACGAGGGGCTGGGGCAAGGACGTGGCCGTTGACCACGGCGCTGTTGACGGCGTTGGGGATCACCGCGCCACCCCGCTCAAAGAGCACGGGCAGCATCACAAAATCCCGTTCGTTGAGGCTCAGTTCGCGTTGCAGTTGCTCGCGAATGCTGGCCACCGTTTCGTCGATGGCCTGGTTTTCGTCCGATGACCCGATGGTTTCACGCAGTTTGCGGACCGTGGTCGCGTCGCGCGAACCTTCAAAGACTGGCAACTCACCGTGGCCGGCCGCCAGCAGCTTGTCCAGCAGTTCGCGGGCGGCGTGCGGGCTGGGAAGCAGGACCTTGAAACCGGCTTCGTTCTTCGCGGGAACAAAGTTAATGACTTCATCCACATGCCCGATCAACAGCCATGAAGTGTCGACCACGACCGGCGGCCACTGGAACTGCTGAGCCTCGAGAAAACCCATGACTCCCGGATGCATCGCGAGGTCGTTTTGCTTGCCAGTCAAAACCCGGCCATAAGGGAATCGCTGGCCATTCGCGTCTGTATGCGACGGCGTGACTTCCAGATTGCCAAACCAGTCGATCCAGCGGGTCTCCTTGCGCGAATCGCCGGCGACGACGGTCACGACTTCCGACTCCCGCAGCCAGTCGGTCATCTGCCGGTCCAGCCCGGCCGAGGTCATCCAGAACTCTCTCCGCAGTCCCGTCAGCGCGGCGCGGACCTGCACGGATTCTCCAGCCACCGGAAACGCAAACACACCGGGCTCGATCGTGTCCTGCATCCACTGGTCGACGGGCATTTTGCCGGGATGGACATGCAGTTTGACTCCCGCATTGCCCGCGAACGCCTCCAGTCCCTTGACCGCCCCGGCTGTGTCTGCCATGGCGACCACCAGCAACTCGTCGACCGGGTCGAGCGAACAGGGAATCACAAACGGGGCGACGCGGAAGGGCACACAGACCGGCTCGTCTTCGCTCGCTGCCCGTCTGACCACAACGGCAAAACGGGGCTTGCCCGGCCAGCCATGCCCGAAAGACGCGTCGCGCGCTTCGGGCAACACGACGCCGACGCCGGCCTCGACCACTCCTGTATGGTCGACCACGATCGTCCAGATCCCGCTGGTGTCGCGTTCCAGCCGCTGCCAGCCAGCCGCGGTCTTGCGGTATAGCCGCAGCGTTCCCGTGTTGCCGCCAGCGAAGTTCACCGCAACCTGGCTCTCGGGTGCCGCTTCGATCCGCAGATACCCAAGTCGTCGGCCCATGTCTTCGTCGCCTGCCGCGGGTGAGGGCAAGAGATCCACATCCCTGCAGTTCGCGGGCATTGGCACGGCGATGCCGAATCCGCGCTCGCCACCGGCCAGGTCTCCGACCGGGCCGGCCGCGTTCAGGGCCTGTCCGAAATCAGCAAAGACACGGATCGTCGGGCGAGCCTGTTCCTGGATACCGTCAGCGGCTCCCGCCAACAAAAACGCAATCAGTCCGGATGCCAAAATCGTTGGCGGAAATCGCATGGCGGGGCTTTCGAAAGGCCGGGGGATCTGCACGGCTCGGCTCTGCCGGTCCGGTAGATGAAAAAGCAGATTCTACCTCGACAGCGCCACTCTCCCGGCAGGTGGCGGCATGGCACAAGCCACCGGCGTCGCGCGCAAGTACCGTCGCTCGCCGGTCATTCACGGCCCGAGATCCTAAGAACCGGTGGCTTGCGTCATGCCGCTAACAAGACGAACTCCGTCTACGGCGAAGTACCTGGCATTCCTCAAACTGCGCCGGGCAACGTTCAGAAACGAAAAAACCACGCGGAAGGGGTCGGTTCCCGCGTGGCCGTCAATCGATTGCTGTCGCTCCATTGCCAAAGCGACCGCCCCGGAGGGGACACAATCTTCCCGACAGGGGTTAAACCTGGCCGCGCGGGGGCCGGTTTCGCGGCGTGGCCGGCAGAAAACTCCATTCCGTCATTTTGGGCGGGTTTTGCTGGACGGGCCCAAAAAAAACAGCGGTTGGGGCTGACTGCCAGGAGCCTGCCGGACTGAAGGCTTGCGAGGCACGCAGCTACAATGGTCTCGAGCCGGCTGCTTCAAACACGATTACCACTGCCCCGGTTCCCGCTGCTGTTGGTTCGTGACTCTTGCGGCTGGAATCCGTCTCCGACGGCGTGACCAGGCTGCGGCTCAATCCGCGCGCGCGGCGGTCGGGGGACTCTCTCGCCAGCGATTGGGCCAGCACCTCCCGATCAGCCGGCCGAAGCGACCGCAAGCATTCAGGAATTCACCTTGTTTGAAGCGCTGGCGTTCCTGTTTTTTCTGGCTCTGGTGGCCTGCGCGATCACCGGAGTGGTCACTATTCTGCGCTGGCTTTTCAGCAGCGGGGGAGTCAAGAGCGGGGAAGTGCAGGCAGGCGACAGAGGTCGCAGGCAGGCCGGGCAGTTTTGTGAACAACTGGACTGGCTCTATCGGCAAGGACTGATTTCCCATGCAGCCTACGCCGCAACCCGGCTCGCCGTCGGCAAGGCCGTAGGCGAACAGTTCGAATTGCCCCCGATGCTGGCCGAGATTGTCGTTGATCAGGCTCAATCCAGTGCCGGGCTCGAAGCCGCGGAAGTCATTTCGGAACCGCTTGTCCGGACTGGCCCGCCGATTCCCGAGCTGAGACCTGCCCGGCCCGGCCGGGATCACGAGCCAGCGGTCGAGCTATTGTCCGTCGCTGAATCGGCCGCGACAGTTGCTTCGGCCGAAACAGTGCCGTGGGAAGGCGCCGATCCGCCGGCCCGGAAGCGGACTCCGTGGCGCGTCATGATCCGCGCCTTCATGGAGAAACGGAACATCCGCTGGGGCGAAATCGCCAGCGGGATTCTGATTGTGGGCAGCGCGATCGGCCTGGTGCTCAGCCTGCGGCGGGAACTGAGCGACACGATCCCGTATTTTCCGGCGCTGCTCTTCACGCTCTTCACGCTCGCGCTGCATGGGGCCGGCGCCTACACGCTGAAGCAATGGAAACTGCGCAGCACCAGCCGGGGGTTGCTTTGCATCTGCCTGCTGGTTGTACCGCTCAATTTCCTCGCGGCGGCGCTACTGTCGGCGGCACCCGAACAGCAACGGGCCTGGTCCGATCCCCTGCTTTGGCTTGCCCTTGTGGCAGGAACGGGTCTGCTGGGCTGGATCAGCTGGCGTTCCAGCCGGCTGGTGTTGAGGAAAGGGGCGTGGCTGCCGACGCTCGCCACGACCGGAGCAGGCCTGTCCGTTGTGTTGGCCAACCGGGCCCACGAACTGGTCGAGCCGCTGCAGCGCTGGTGGCTGGCGGTCCCGGCGGCTGGTCTGGGCGCGGGACTGTTCCTGGCGCTGGAGTCGATCGTGCGGAGGCGGCGGGCACTGACTCCAGCGACGCTGAACCGGCTCTGGACGCTCGCGGCGATCATTTTGTTTTCGATCACCGTGGCGATGCTGCTGTTTCCGCTGCATGCCCGGGCAGAGTCAAACATCGTGGGAAGCCTGGCCGCGCCGGCGAGTTTTTGTCTGGTGGCCGCGCTGGCGTGGGCGATGGCCCTGTTGGGGCGGACGCGGGCCACGGCGTTCCGTATGCACCACCTCGCTGCCGGTGGAATCGTCGCTTCGATGGGACTGGGTCTGGTTCTGCTCAGTACGTTTGCCGGCGCTGAAATCTCGACCTGCACGACATGGCTCGCCGCCGTGGGCGGAACGATGCTGGCCGTGGCGTTCGCGCGGCAGTTGACATTGTGGCTGCCCGTCGCAATGGGCCTGCTGACTTTCGCGGCGATCATTCTGGTCCGGATCTGGACGGGCCACTTGGGCTGGCGTGATTCGTTCGGCCTCGCCGGCCTGGCACCGACGCTCTTCAGTGGTCAAGCGGCATTGACGATGCTGGCGGGCGGGCTGGTCAACGCGGCCTGGACTCCGCTGGTCCGTCGATGGAACGCGGACCGGGTGGTGGGCCAACCTGTGGCGAGCCAATTTCCAAACCGGCAAGAGAAAGGGTCAGACCCCAAATCGCTCCGAAGACTGCGCGATTTGGCGTCAGACCCTGCCGGTTTTGAATCGGCCGGCAACCGCAGTGCCATCCGGCATCTGTTGGCCAGCCTGTCGCTGGTCATCATGGGCAGCGCGTTCGGGCTGGTGGCGGCGCGGCTGAATCCCGCCAGCCTGTTCGACACGACGGTCGGAACGGGCCTGTTGGTCGCGCTGGCACTGTTGCTGTTGGCGATGGCGCAATCGAGACGGCTGGGCCAGGGCCTGCAGTCGTGGCTCGGGCGGGTTGGACTGGGCCGGAGCAATCGGACTGCTTCTCAGAAGTCCGGCGGCATGGTTCTGGCGATTGCCGCTTCACTGGCGTCGCTGCTGGCCGGGTTGGAAGCCTGGTTTCTGAATCCGTTTCTGTTTCAGAGCGTGGGTGCCTGGCGACCGGCCCTCGAGTCGCGGGGGCTGGCCGCGATGACGTCGCTGGCGGTGGTGCTCGGATGTGCGGCGGTGGTGGCGAGAAGAAGACGGCGGGGGTTAACTCGTTTAACGGGTGGCGATGGGACGGGCGATGAACTGCCGGCGGGCGGCCGGAGGGCTGACGCCCTTCCGCTAACAACAGGAGTGGTGGCGACGTTTGCGATTGCCACGGCCATGGCGGTTGCAGCAGGGCTGGTTGTGGGCTGGGGCACGGTGGGTGATGACGTGTCGCTGGCGACGATCGTATGTGCGGGCCTGTTGCTAGCGGCGGCAATTGCTTCAGCGTTTGCATTTCGCGAGCGGATGGGCTGGTTTTTCGAGTGGGCCTCGTTGCCGGTCGTGCTGCTGTGCGGTGCGGACTGGTTTCAGAGAGTTTTCACGGACAAGCCAGTGCTCGGCCCGCAGAGTGTTTTGTTTCTGTTCTGGACGCTGGCGGGCTGGTGCCTGGGCTGGCTGGTACTGCGCGGGTTGCCGCTGACGTGGACAGCGTGGCGCGAGGCCAGCGGGTCACGATTGACGGCACGACCGCTGGTCGAGCACGCGGCGCTGTTGGGTGCGGTCCTGTTGCTTGTCTGGACCGGTTTCGGCATGGTGCCGGGAGTCGTGCGCGAAGTCCTGAACCCGTGGCTGGATTCCGTCACGGCTCTCCATGACTTGTCGCAACTGAAAACCATGGCGCTCGTGACGCTCGGCGTCTGGGCGATCACGCTGACGATGGTGTTTCTCCGTGCCGGTTCGCTGACGCTGTTCCAGATGACGCTGCTGGCGATAGCCGGCCTGGGGTTGGTCGGGGCCAGCTGGTGGTCGGACGAGATCGCTGTGGCGACGGCGATCCGCTGGCTGATGGCTGCCGTCGGGCTGATCCTGTCGCTGGGATTCTGGCTTCCGCGCCGGGCCGTGGATGCAACGGGAGTGAGGCTGGGAGTTCTTTCGCCAGGCTGGTTTGACGGGCAGTGGCGACTTGAGTCGGCGCTCGCCGCGTTTTTGTTTTCGACCACCTGCAGTTTGTCGGTCGCTCTGGTCGCGGTCAGCGGCTTCATGATGCTCGGGCCGGAGGCGATTGGCGGTCCGCGGTCAGCCAGCTGGATTGGGTCGTTGCGGCGCGACGTTTCCTACGGCATCCCGATCGGGCTGATCCTCCTGACCTGCCTGAGTTACGCCTGGTCGCTGCGGCGGCTCAGATTCGCGTGGGCCGGGTCGATCGTGCTCCAGTCGATTGTCGTCGTCCAGCTGGTGCTGCTGGCGCTATCGCCTCATCCGAAGCTGGCGTCCGAATGGTTCGTCAGCATCGTGCAGTCGGTCTCGATCGCGATGACGTTTTACGGGCTGGCGTGGCATGCGATGCGCAAGCGGCTTGCTCCGGAAGCCGGGACTGCTGTGGTTGCCGACAGTGCCGACATGCTCCCGGGTGGACCTGACCTTTCAGCCTTGGCGAGGCAGTCGGGCGTCCAGATTCACGCCTTGGTCAATCTGTTGTTGATCACGGGTCTCGCCGGCTTGATCCTGTTCCGGCATTTTTCAGCTCCAGGCACCAGTGCGGGCTGGATCAGTTCGTCCGCCAGCTCGCTTGGAATACTTGCGGCCCTGATTCTGTCGGGCTTGCTCTGGATCCTGTTTGGGCGGGGCCGCAGCTTTGATCCAGGCTGGCTGGTGGCTGCGGTGCTGGTCGTGACGACTGCGTTTGTCGCTGCGAACGTCGACCGTTATCAGTCCGCGGGCGGTTGGTGGGCTTATCGCGCGATCGTTTGGGGGCTGATCGTCGCGGCGGCGTTACAGATCATCTGGCGGACATGGATCGCAGCGGCGAGAGGCTTTCAAGAGCAGTTTGCCGCACGGGGAGCACCGGTCCTCGTGTCGGCTCTGTTGGCGATTCTGTTCGCCGTGCGGGGGTTCGTGGCCGATCCGACGATGGTCTACGGCTGGGCGGGCGCGGTGGCGGCCGCGTTGTTCTGCATCACGGCGGTCGGTGTCCTCGCCCGCGCGAGCTGGATCGGCTGGCTTGGAGCCGGCGTGGCGGCGTTGTGGGGCGCGATGCTGGTGAGCGCCGACGCGACGGGCTGGTTCAGCGTTCATCCCGTGGACGCGGTGCATGGCCTGGTGTCGGCAGTGGTCGCCTTTGCAACGATCTGGCTCGGTGCGGCGCTGTGGTTGCGGTATGCGGGAAAGTCGATGCCGCAGCGGGGATTCACATGGGTCAGTTCGGTCGTGGCGTTGCTGGGGTCGATCTGGTTGCTCGTTTCACCGCCAGTCCAGGCCTTGTTGTTGCGCCTGGGTGGCACCAGCGAACAGTTGTACTTCAGCCCCGGCGGGCTGGTCGCTTGTCTGGCCGTCACGGCGCTGATCGCGGCCCAGTGGTGGAATGACCGGGCCCGGCTCGCCGTGTTGACGCGATGCCTGGCGACAGCCGCTGTCCCCGGAATGCTGACGCTTGAAATGGCGGGCGACGTGCCGTTCACCCTCTCGCGCTGGCTGTTGATGATGGCTGGCGTGGTCGGCTTGTGGGGAGCGCGGCTGCATTGGTCGCGGCCGCTGAACTGGGCGGCCAGAACGATGCGCATGCCGCGGGTCAGCGCCGGACTGGCGAACTCGCGGCGGCAAACGCCGGTCTACGGAACGATCGTGGGAATGGTCGTGGCTGTGCTGGCCCTGTGGGTGGTGCTTGCGGAGGAGGATCGGGTCGCGCGATTTGTCTCGGCGTTCGCGGTGGTCGGACTGGCCGCCAGCCAGGTTGTTTTTGCCGGGGCAAACGGGAAACGGGTCTGTCAGGTTCTGGCGTTGCTGGGTGGTTTGCTCGGCGCGGTGATGCTGTCGTGGGCTGATCTGGACGGATCAGAACGGGCCCCGCTGACGCTGTGGTCGCGGCTGTTTGCCGTCACGGCTGGGGCCTCGTTTCTGATGGGCGTGATGGGTAATCGCTGGCTGTGGGCAGGCGCTTCCTGGCACCGGACCCTGCGCTGGGGCAGCGGGCTGGTGACGGCATTCTCTGTTGTCGTTCTGGGTTTGATCCTCGCCCTCGAGCTGGGCGGTTTCCAGCGCGGTCCCGCCGGATCGATGCCGCCGGGCGAGGCATGGGCCGTGTTCATGGCCGGACTGGTGCTGGTGACGGGGCTGGTGTGGGTCGCTTCGGTCGCGCGGTTCGATCCGTTCGCGCTTTCCAACGATGGCCGGCAGGTCTATGTCTATCTTGCGCAGCTGGTCCTGGTGATGGCCGGGGTTCATGCGGTGGCGACGATGCCCTGGCTATTGCGGCTTGGTCTGCGCGACTACTGGCCGTACCTGGCGATGTTGGTGGCCTTTGGCGGGATCGGGTTGAGCGAATGGCTGCGCCGGCAGCGGCTGCGAACGCTGAGCGAGCCGCTGGCCAACACGATGAGTTTTCTGCCGGCCCTCGCAGCATCGGCATCGCTCGCCGTGACGAACCGCGCGGACCTGGCGGTGACGCTGTTGCTGGCGGGGCTGGTGGGAGTCGCGACCTCGATGATTCGCCGTTCGTACTGGAGCGGGATCGCGTCGGTGGTCTTTGGCAACCTGGCGCTCTGGGTTTTCTACCGGCGCTGGCCGGGGCTGGATTTTTTGGCCCATCCGCAGCTGTGGCTGATCCCGCCTGCGCTCTGCGTGCTGGTTTTGCTGGAGCTTGGAAAAGCCCGCTTCCGCGAGCGGGAAAGGCGCGCGATCCGCTACCTGGCCCTGGCCGTGATTTACGTCAGCTCAACCAGTGAAGTTTTCATCGCGGGACTGGGCGACCAGTTGTGGCCGCCGATGATCCTTGCGGTCCTGTCGGTCGCCGGAATGCTGGCGGGAATGCTTTTAAAGTCCCGCGTGGCGGTCGGGATGGGCGTCGTTTTCCTTTTGCTGTCCGTCACGGCAATGGTGGCTCACGCCCAGCGCCGGATCGGGCATGTCTGGCCGTGGTGGGCGTTCGGAATCACGCTCGGGATCATCATCCTCTCACTGTTCGGCTACTTCGAGCGCCGCCGCAATCTGCTCAAACAGGACCCCGGCCAGGCCGCCATCGACGGCAAGGATCGGCCCTGACAGAGAACCGGGAAGCCGCGCCCTGTTTGTGCTTTTTGAAGTTGCGCCGTGTGGTTTTTATTCGGAAATGCCAGTCCGCGGCGCAAGCGAGGATCGCCCCGGGGGCTGCTTTTCCCTTGCTTGCGCTGCGGGCTGGTATTAAAGCGCAACTTCAAATCTTGCGCAGCGGGCTGATGTTGGCGAATTCCCGGTCAGGCACAAGACATGAAACGGATTCAAGTCAGTTGGTCCAGGAGTCGCGACGCGCTGCATACGGGTCGGTGGGTCACGAAGACTCGACCCACGCTACTGAGATGGACGGAATACTACACCTGATAAACCCCCGTCCGGAACGGTTCATCGGGGACGTGGCGGGTGACCATATTGAGCGTGCGGATCAGGGTGGCACGGGTTTCGGAGGGGGTGATGAGGCCGTCGACCCAGAGGCGGCTGGCGGCATAGCGGATGTCGGTGCTGGTTTCGTAGGCCTGGGTGACCCGCTGGCGGAGGTCTTCCAGTTCGGCCGCATCGGGCTCTTTCCCCTGCCGCTTCATCGCCGAAATATTGACGTCGAGCAGCGTGGTGGCGGCCTGGCGTGAGCCCATCACGGCGTATTGGGCGGTGGGCCAGGCGAAGATAAACCGCGGGTCAAAAGCCTTGCCGCACATCGCGTAATTGCCGGCCCCGAAACTGCCTCCTGTGATCACGGTGAGCTTGGGCACGCGGCTGTTGGAGATCGCGTTGACGACCTTGGCCCCGGCCCGGATGATCCCCGCCTGTTCGCTGTCGCGGCCGACCA
>JANOFL010000312.1:0-13045 GCA_031405895.1 Planctomycetota bacterium | reverse complement strand
TGCAATCGCGTCTCCGGCACGAAGTCCGACACTTGCTGCTCGACGAGTTCCAGGACACTGCCCCCGGCCAGTGGGAAGTGCTTGAGCCGCTGGCCCGCGGTGCCGTTCAGCCTGGCCACGGCGGCAGCTTTTTCTGCGTCGGCGACCCGAAACAGTCGATCTACAGCTGGCGCGGCGGCGAAGCCGGAATGTTCGACGTAGTCCGCGGCGCGCTCGGTGATGCTGTGGTCGACGCGCCCAGCTTGCTGCTCAGCCGCCGTTCGGCCCAGCCCGTGATCGACGCCGTCAATGTAGTCTTCGGGAACTTGCGGGAGGCCGCGACCAAAGGCGATGCCGACCGGGCCGCGATCAACGAATGGGCGATAGGCTTTGAGGCCCACTCGACAGTCCACGCAGGATTGCCTGGCTGCGCGCGGTTGATCCAGGCTGGACCGGGTGGCACTGAAGAGTTGAGCGCGGGGGCCAGGCATCGCGCGGGGATCGAAGACGCGACTGTCGCCGCGGTTCAGCGACTGGTTGAGCGGGCCGGGATAAACACCATCGGGCTGTTGGTGCGGGCTCACAAGGATGCCACGCCCCTGATCTTCCGGCTTCGTCAGCTGGGGATCGCCTGCAGCGAAGAAGGCGGCAGCCACCTCACCGATGCGGCCGCGGTCAATGTGCTGTTGGCGGCGATCCGGCTGGCCGACCATCCGGGCGATTCCGTCGCGGGCTTCGTCGTCAGCCATTCTCCGCTGGGGTCGGTGTTGGGGGTTGCCGGGCCGGCCGGAACCAGTGACCAGGCCTTTGTCGCGGCTTGCCACCGCGCGTCCGCCACGTTGCGGCAGCGACTGTTCACGACGGGTTACGGCACCACGCTCATGGAGCTGGCGCAGCCGTTGTTTGACCAGGCGACGGAGCGCGAACGGAGCCGGATCGAGCTGCTGGTCAATCTCGCCGACGAGTTTGATCTCGACTGGAGTCCGCGGCCGGGGGTTTTCGTCGCGCGGGCCTCGGCGGTGCGAGTTCCCGATCCATCCTCCGCCCGCGTCCGCGTGATGACGATTCACAAGGCCAAGGGACTGGAGTTTGATGCGGTCGTCGCTCCGCTTTACGGATCGAGTTCGGCCTGGACACCCGGCCACAAGCCGGCGATCGTCTGTTCGCGCGATCCGGCCACGCGGCGAGTTGACCGGATTCTTCGCTGTCTGCCCGAGAAGCAGCGCCAGTTTCTGCCGGCGGAACTGCTCGCGGTCCACGCCTGGCACGAACAGAATCTCGTGCGCGAGGTGCTCTGTCTGCTCTATGTGACGATGACCCGCGCCGTCCGCGATCTGACGCTGATTGTTGGGCCAAAGGCCAGCCCGGAACAAACCAGCGCCGAAGGTTTGCTGCTGCGAACATTGGGCAACAATGCGGTCGGCCAGGTGGGCGTCCTGTTCGAACGGGGTGATCCTGACTGGTTCGGCAAGGTCGATGATGCGGCTGCTTCTGTGTCGGCAACCCACGCCGGGACCGATTCCGAAACACCGCGAATCACGATTCTTCCCGCTCGGCGTTCCGGGCGGGGACGGCCATGGCTGGCCCCGTCGGCCCAGGCAATCCGGCGTCCGTTTTCTCCGGCCGCGACGGCGAAAACCGGTGACATCGCGGAAGATTCCGTGCCGCGCGAATCGGCGCGCCTGCGGGGAACGGTCCTGCACAAGTTTCTTGAGCGAACCAGGTGGATGACCGAACTGCCCCGCCTGGACGAACTGCAATCGCTGGCCCTCGAAGCGGGGCTCGACGGCACGGCCGCAAAGTCGCTGGTTGCCTCATTCCAGGAGTGGATCCGGTTGCCAGCCATCCGGACGTGGCTCGACTTGCCGCTTTACCTGGATCATGTCCGCGAGAAGGTCCTGGCACCGTCGCGGACGCTGCTCGAAGCACTCGCGGTGGAAGTGCTCAACGAATGCCGGCTCGTGGTTTCGCTCGACGAAGGGCTGATGGAGGCCGTCATTGACCGGCTCTGTCTTGTCCGCGAAGGCCAGCGGCTGATCGCGGCGGAACTGGTCGATTTCAAGACCGATGCGATTCCCGCGGCCGCTGTCGCGAACCGGGCCCGCATTTACGAGCCGCAGCTGGCGCTCTACCAGCGCGCGGTGATGGCCTCGTTCCGGCTGCCGCGCGAAGCAGTTTTCGGCCACCTCGTATTCATCCAACCGGGCGTTACCGTTCAGGTGACCGGGCGTTCTGTGACGAATTGTCCCACTCAGCCAGCTTTGGCGGGGCTGTAAGTTAGCGGGCGAATCCGGGTCCGGTTCCATTTGGAAGAACCTGTCGGCAATGCTGCCATGGCATCTGAATCAACCCACTTTGACGAAACCGGCCGGGCAAGAATGGTGGACATCGCCGCCAAGCCCGAGTCCTTCCGTGTGGCGCGCGCCAGCGGCCGGATTCGAATGGACGCCGCGACGGCAACCACCATTCGCAGTGGCGGAGCCGGCAAGGGTGATGTGCTGGCCGTGGCCCGTCTGGGTGGTATCGCCGGCGCGAAACAGACTGCCCAGCTGATTCCGCTTTGCCATCCGGTGCGTCTGACGGCGATCGGGCTGGACTTTCGTTTTGTGTCGGAGACGGAGCTGTCAATTGAAGCCACCGTTTCGGCCGTCGACCGGACGGGTGTAGAAATGGAGGCACTCGCCGCCGTGACCAGTGCGGCCTTGACGGTCTACGACATGTGCAAGAGCAACGACCGGGCGATGGAGATTGGGGCGATCCGGCTGGAAGAAAAGAGCGGCGGAAGGAGCGGGCACTATCGACGCCAGGGCTGAAGAGCTTGCGGTCGAACACGAACAGCCGTTCCAGCAATCGGGCGGACTGTCATCGATCGCGTTGCCCGTGCGGGACGAACTGGCGGCCGTGGAGCGGCTGTTGCAGGACGAGCTGTCCCCACGCGAGCCGTGGATGAAGGAACTGGCGGGCGGATTCGCCGGGCTGGGTGGAAAGCGGATTCGTCCACTGCTGACGCTGCTTTGGGGCGCCGCTTCGGGCGGAGTCCGCGAAGCGCACATCGAGTTTGCCGCCGCCTGCGAACTGATTCACCTCGCCACGCTCGTTCACGACGACGTTCTCGACGACGCCCAAGTCCGTCGGAACCGGCAAGCCATGCACCGGCAACACGGAACGCGGGCGGCCATTCTGGGTGGCGACTGGCTCTTCACCAGCGCCTTTCGTGTGGCCGCGCGAAACTGTCCAGGGCCTGCCATCGCCGAGCTCGCTGCCGCCGCGCGGGAGGTCTGCTCGGGTGAAGTCCACCAGAACTGGCTCGCGGGTGATCTGAGTCTTGAGCATGGCGAGTACGTTGAGATGGTCTCGGCGAAGACCGCCAGCCTCTGTGCCGTGGCGTGCCGGATGGGACCGTACCTGATCGGGGTTGGGCCGGAAGCCATCGACACGGCGGGCCGCTTTGGCCGCCATCTCGGCGTGGCCTTTCAGGTCACCGACGATTGCCTCGACCTTGTGGGCGACGAGGGGCAGGTTGGAAAGACTCTGGGGACCGACATCGCGGCGGGCAAACTGACCTCGCCCCTGATCCATTTGCTTGTCGAGGCCGGCCCGACCGTCGCTGCACAGGTCAAGTCGTTGCTTCGCGCCAATCCGCCCGATGCCGCAAGCATCCAGCGGCTTGTCCTGCGCGAGGGTGGTATCGACTCCGCCTCACGGTTTGCGACCGCTGAACTGGAACGAGCGGCGGCCGCGGCCCGGAAACTGGCACCCAGTCCCGCCCGGGATGCCCTGATCCAGCTGACCAGTTTCGTCGCCTGTCGCCAAAACTGACCGGGTCGGCTGGCGTGGGATAGGCTTCCAGCCTGTCATTCGATCGTGCAACAACCGCTTGCCGACAAGTCATTGATGCTGACAGACAGGCTCGAAGCCTGTTCCACCTCCATCACGCCAGCCACTTGACCGCTGCGAACCCCAGCGCCGCGAGGACCGCGAGTCCGATCGTTACCAGTTCCAGCCGTTTTTCAATGAACTCGCGGACTGCCGGTCCGAAGAAAAAGAGCATTGTCGCCACGAGAAAAAACCGCGCGGCCCGGCCGATCAGGGAGACCCAAACCAGCGTCCAGAGCGGCACGAACTGGGAAAAGACCCCCGCCGCGATAGTGATGACCTTGAATGGAATCGGCGTGAACGCAGCGGTGAAAATCGTCCAGACTGCATGCCGCTCATACAGCCGGCCGACCTTGTCCATATTGTCCTGATTGAGACCCGGAATCCAGGTCAGGAAGAACTCACCCAGCGTTGCCCACAAAGCGTAACCGATGTACCAGCCGAGCATCGCGCCGAGCACCGATGCAACCGTGCTGACCGCCGCGTACCAGAACGACCACCGCGGCCGCGCCGCCGAGAGGGCGATCTGCAGCACGTCGGGCGGAATCGGAAAGAACGAGCTTTCCGCGAACGAAATCACAAACAGCGCCGGAGTACCCCACCGCGAATCGGCCCACGAGAGGACCCAGTCATACATCCGCCGGATCAATCCCCGCCTCGCAACCGTTCCCGTTCCGGGAACTCCCGTCGCTGCGGCTTCTCCCTTACGACTTGTTGAATCCATCAGTTTTCCAGGCAATTCCGTGACTTGTTGTTTGCTTCCGTTCGCCAGTTTAATCCGAAGCTCAATCCCCCCGAACCCGAAACGCCTTGGGCCACTCCTGCATCAGGCGGCGAAGTACGACCAGCTCGCCAACTACCAGCCCGCAGCGCAAGCTAGGGTCCGCACTTTTTTTACCTCGCAAGTCTCTCCTCAGGTTGCCAGCCCTCCCGGTTCCCGATAGTCTTGTTTCCACTCACCGCTGACCCGGCCATTGCCCGGGCCAACCACCATCGGAGCGTAGCTCAGCCTGGCTAGAGCGCTACGTTCGGGACGTAGAGGTCGCAGGTTCGAATCCTGTCGCTCCGATTGAGTAGAATGTGTCCGTTGCATCAAAGGGGACCGAAGGGTAGCAGCCCTCCGGGCCCCACGAGCCTTCCGACTCGTCTTGTACGGGAGGTTCAAAATGCAGCCGTGGTATCGCAAATCCGACGACTGGTGGTACTTCTACGAGGTCAAAGGCAGTTGCCGTCAGGCGACGGAGCTTTTCAAAGGAGCGGGCCGAAAGCGGGCGTTATCTCAAAACCAGTTGCGCGCCAGTGTTGATCCAATGCTCTATGTGGAAAGTACTTGCCGCGAAGTGCTCTACGGTTGAATGCCTTCAAGGAGCCTGGGCTTCGCTGATTTGCGTATCGCCTCGATTGCTTTTTGTGAGGACTTCCACGGGTCGCCCGGAATCCGGCCTATCAGTTCGCCCCAGATCCTGCCGAAGGCCGCGAGTGCGGCGTCTTCATCGAAGCTCACGCCGGCGGGAAGAAGTGGCGCGATGTCTTCCGTCAGGCTCCGGTTAAGTTTTTTGAGCATCCGCTCTTCAGCGTTCGCCCGGCTGATCGAGTTTTCCTCCAGCCTGAGATAATGCTGGAAGCACTCCACCACCCTGGCAGGGTTGAGGCCAAGCTGGAGCAGCCCTTGGTTGAGGTCGAACAAGTCGCGGTGTTTGTCACGCTGAAGCAGTGCTCGCAACTTGGTGCCGAAAAGTTCCTCCGGCTCGTACGAGACGATGTCGGCCTTCGCCTGGTGCCAGTCGCTTGCGATCGCGAACGGGAAGGTTTTCAGGCCGTACAGGTTCTGGTGTTCTCGCGTGTTAATCTCAACCTTGAGCTTGAGCGGCTCGCCGTCACCCGATTCCGGGGTGAACCTGAAGGTCAAGTGCATCGAGTGCTGCGCTTGGGTCCGGTTGCACTTGCCCAGCCAGGACAGGGCATCGCGAATGGCGTCGATGATTCCCCCGATTGGTTCCGGTTGCGTCTGCACCAGGTCGATGTCTTCCGAATATCGAAGAGGCTTGCCGAACAACAGCTTGTTGATGGCCGTGCCGCCACGGAAAGCAATCTTGCCCCGAAGCTCCTCACGGCTGAACAGGTCGCAGAGTGCGCGGCAGACAACAAGGTCCTGTTCCACCTGCCGGAGATCGGGCCACGGAGCATGCGCCGTCCATTGCTGGATGTGGGAGATTGGGATCAAGCATCAATCTCCACGGGCACGTTGATGAGCAGCTTCCAGTCCGTGTTTCGCTCCTCGACTTCCGCCAACTCGGGCACGATGGGCTTTGCCGACGGGTCAAGTGCCTTGAAGGACTTGGCTTTCCCGGCATAGGGCCGAAGGGCATTGGCCGGCCTTGAATGCCCGAACCGCTCCAGAAGGTAGCCAAGCCGCCGGACAGCCGAGTTCCCGTAAGCACCAGCCGCTTTGGCGAGGATGCGGGTGTCGGCCTTCTGCCCCAAATCGTGAACAGCCTGTGCGGCCCCGTTGATTCCCGCAGCGGTATGGAAGTAGCGACAGATGTCGAGCAATGCCAGTTCCACACCAGCGATCCTGGCATATCCTGCATCCGACTTGAGCTGGTCCAGCCACTCTGGGCGATTCGTCTTGGCAAATGCATCCTTCGACTGGAACAGGAACGCAACACGTTGCCGTCCCAGTTCGATGTTCGGACATTGTCGCGGTGCGATTACCTGAACGACCATTGCCGCCTGGTGCGCCGATCCGTGAAACGCCGCGGCACGAAGCAGGGAGATGCGGTAATCGACCTTCAGGAATTTCATCATGGGGTCGATCCAGCGGGCGGGATCGGGTGCGCCGAGTGCCCGGTCTTCTGGCCGAAGGATCAGGTAGAACCCCCGTCGCGGAGAAACGATGCTTCCCTTTCTCTTCAAACGGGCGATGGCTGCCTGAAACGCCTCTGGCGTCTGGCGGGTTGCAGCCAGCCCGTCCGGTTTGGTGAAGTATCCCCGTCCCCTGGCAAGCTGTGATTCAACAAATTCCGGAAGGCTTTTCATTCCCCAATCGTAACAGAAAAACGACGAAGTTCAACCGTTTTTGAATATGACTGGGGAGGTTGCACTATGTTGCTCACTGGGCAAATACGGCAAAAAACCGTCACAAAACGGCTTCCAGGCCGCCGAAGTCGTCGCTTCAAGGTAGCGCAGCAGCGACCTGAACAATCCCAAAAGCCGTGACATTCCTTTGCCCTGCGGAAACTGCCTTGCGTTTCAAGTGTGCGAAAAAGCGGCAGGACCGGTTCCGCAAGGCAATTGAGAAAACCGGCCGCGAACCCCGTCGGGCTTGCCGCTGCCAAATTGTACCCGCTCCGGCAGCCTCAATCGGCGACCACCAACCAACCGAAAAAAAATTCTCCATAGGTGCCTATTGTGCGGCGTCGCCCCCGTCGCGCCGTTGTTCAGCCCCCGGAAGGACCCGCCCCAAAATCACCGGGCCGGCGAGCGGTTCGGGCTATTCGGCCAGCAGGTCCGTCAGTTCCCGTTCGGCTGACATTAGCGAATTTTCCTGGTTGACTTGTGCCTTGCACCGTTCACAAGTGTCAATGTGTTCGGCGAGCCGCTGTTTGTCGAGTTCAAACAGTTCCTTCGTTTTCTTCCGGGATAAGTCAGCCCACGCATTTCTTCCCGCGTCTCTTCCGCGTTCGCCTCCAGCTGCTGATAGACAATGCACGGGCTTCCCGTCAGTGCCCGCAAGGTTGCCTTTTCGCTTTCGACTTTCGCCGTCAGCCGGTCAATCTTCGCCTGCCGGGACTCTTCCCCCTTGCAACCAACCAAGACCACCACCGCCAAAACGGCCAGCCATCGAGCCATTTTTCTGCCTTCACTGGAAAGACTGGGAACGCACATACAACTGATTTTGGAATCTGGGATTCTGGCATTCCGTCTCCGGCAAATCCAGCCGCCAACAGTTCGGCCCAAACGCTTTGCAATTGGCGAGGTCGCGACGAATCCGCTTGCCGCCGCGTTGCCCTACTTTAATCCGCCAAACGCGGAACGCTGGCGACACGGTAGCGGCGAGTGCCACCGGCAGATTGCGACCACCCCGGACCGGTCGCCGTCAGCAAGCGCAGCGCCCCCTTTGCCCCCCAAGGCAGACTGAAATTCTATTTGCCCGCCCGCGTTGCGTGCGCGGACCACCGGGTCGTGGGGCAATCGATGGGCAGAATCCGGTCGCCCCCCAGGGCGCAGCCGCCCCCTGACCCCCTCAGGTCGAATCCGCGAAGCGCCGGCGCACCGCCCCCCACCCCGCGAACGTGCCGCGCCGGACTCTGTTCAGCAACCCCGCGACTTTCCAGCACCGCCGGGCGTTGCCTCGACCGGATAGGACCCAAAGCCCACACCGGCCCCCCACCCCCCCCCAGCCGGTCGCCCGTCAGTGAAGTAACTCCGCCGTCGCCGCGACTTGCCAGCACCGCAACCTGTCGACCACGCCAACGGGACCCGAACCGCGCCGCCCTATTCTAATCCCACAATCGCGGAACGCTGGCCCCCCGGTAGTCGGTCGGTTCGTCCCCCAGAATCCAACCACCCCCCCGGCATTTCGCCCGGCCGCCCCAAAATCCATTTGCCCCCCGGCAATGCGTGCGCGAACGCACCGGGTCGTGCGCAACCCCGCGCCACAAAAACAGCCCGGCAGGGATTCGTCGCCCCCCAAAGCCACCAACCGGCAACCCTCAAAGTCATTCTGGCTCGGCAATGGGTGCGCGGGCGCTTGTGGTCGTGCGCCGCCCCGCGCCACAAAATCGACCGCCAGGGGTTCGCGCCCCCGACCCCCAGCAACGCCCCTGCCCGCCCACCAACGAAGCGTTCCGCCGTCGCCCGCCGTTCAGTCCCCGGCGTTCGGTTCTTTCGCCTTGCGTCGCCGCGACCGCTTGGGTTTTTCCGTCAGCAGCTCGACCAGCCGCCGGCGTTCGGTGTCCGACAGCCAGCCCCGAATCGCGGTCGCCAGTTGCATCAAACAGCGGTCGCAGGGGCAACCGTTAGGGCAACGCATCGCCGAATCGCCACTTTCCACCGCATTTTCCGGGGTCGCGGCTTTCGTTCGGGACGTAGAGGTCGCAGGTTCAAATCCTGTCGCTCCGATTCGACGAAAAACCTGAGTATTTCCACACGGAATACACCTGGCGACGATCGCCAGTGCAGCCAGAAAACTGAAGCGAAAAGCCGTAATTACGGTTTTGGCATCGAAGGGTTGCACTGTGCCACGTCTTAAGCACGCTGTCCCCAAGCTGGGGAAACACCGGGCCACGGGAAAAGCCGTGGTCAACCTGAACGGCCGCGACTTTTATCTGGGCACCTACGGCTCGAAGTCCGCCAAGGTCGATTACGACCGTCTGATTGCCGAATGGCTGGCTGGCGGCCGACGCCTAACTGACGGCTCGGCGTCCGTCACCGTGGTCGAGGTCATTGCCGCATTTTTCCGTTGGGCGAAAGTCCACTATCGCGGGCCGGATGGAAAGCCGACCGGCTCCCTGGCAAACCTCCGTTTCGCTCTTCGTCCGCTCAAGCATTACTACGACGCGACAGTCGCCAACGACTTTGGTCCGAAGTCCCTGAAGGCTCTGCAAGGCATCCTGATTGGCAAAGGGCTTTCGCGCAGGACCATCAACGACCAAATCCGTTGCATCCGCCAGGTCTTTCGTTGGGCCGTGTCGGAAGAGCTGGTGTCATCGTCGGTGCATCATGAACTGGTTTCCGTGTCGGGGATGCAACGCGGGCGGACTGAGGCCCGCGAATCCGCGCCGGTCCAGCCTGTCGATGATGCCGTGGTGCAAGCCACGCTCAGGCAATTGCCGGAGGTGGTGGCCGATGCCTGAAGCTGCGAAAACTGGCCAACCTCAAGGTATGCTCCACACGCCGCGCCATCCGCAAGACGGTCCAATCGGGACCTTCCGGGTTTCCCGTGGGTAGACCTGTTTCCGGCCGCCAGCCCCATACAAACTGGCTGGTCGCTGAGCGTCCAAACCGCCAAAAAGCCGGGTTTTCTTCACCTAAAGGAATTTTTGACCGTCCGGGTCGCCCCGTCTAAACACGGGAAACCCGGAAGGACCGCAAGATTGTCACAATCGATCAAGCTTCTCCAGACTAACAGCCGAACGTTGATTTAGGTATTTGCCTCCCGAAAGTCATGTCAGCCTGACTAGTGATTGGGAAGTGAAATGTTCCGTTTGCTGCATGGGATTGTCCTCTTGGTGCTCGCCATGCCTTCCGGCATTGCTGCAGCCCAACTGCCGATGGTGACCGACTCCGACGCTGCGCGACAAGACGATCCGGTCGAAATAGCGTCTGATGCAAAGCTGGATGAACTCTTCCGCCGCCTCGACGCACAGGATCGCGAGTTGGGCTATCTGCGGCAGCTTGTCGGCGCCGACCCGGACGGAGCAATTTCCCCGGCGAGTGCTGGCACCGAAGGTGAACAGAATCCAATTACCGTCGGCCTGCTGAATACGGCCAACCGCGTGAAGCTGCACGCCGGACTGGATACGCTGATGGTCTTCAGCACCAGTCGACCGTTTCCATCGGGAGTGCCGCTCTTTCTCCTTCCGGATTCCCCGTTTGGTCTCGACACAAACACCTTCGATGCGCACGCGCGTCAAAGCTATGTCGGTGCGTTGTTCTCGGGACCGGAACTGGGGGACTTCCAGACGGGGGCTCAGATCCTGGCGTTTTTTCAGAACGACAACCTGTCAACGGACGACTATGGTCTGCTGGTTTATTACGCCTACGGCGAGCTGAAAAATGACGACTGGCGATTTGCGGCTGGTCTGCAACCGGACGTTTTCAATCCAGTCAGTCCGACTATTGTCTACCTCACGAAGATGTATGGCTCGGGAAACACGGGTTCGTATCGCGGACAATTGCGATTGGAACGTTTTTTTCAAGACGGTGAGGACTTCGGATTGACGTTGACAGGTGCCCTTGGCGAGCCAATTTCGACACTCGTGACCAGCAACGCGGGCCGCATCGAAGAAGACAATGGCTGGCCGAATATCGAGGGCCGTGCGGAAGTCGGGGTTGGTCCACGGCAAGCGATTCGCGGAAACCAGGTGCGGCAACTGGAGATCGGGCTGTCCGGCGTCGTCGGTCAAACCCGAACTTCGCGGACGTTGCTGGCACCGCCCGCTGCTTTGCCTCCCCGCGCGGTGATCGACACCTGGGGCCTGGGGGTTGATGGGGAATGGCAGCCAAATGAATGGTACGGCGCACGAGGCGAGTTCTACACAGGTCAAGCCCTGGGCGAATACAACGGGGGAATCACGCAGAGCTTCAACTCCGACACACTGGCTGAAGTTCAGTCAGTGGGCGGCTTTGGCGAGGTCTTCTGTTACCTGACAGACGAGGTCCATGTGCATGTCGGCTATGGCGTCGACAATCCTCGCGACGGCGACCTGGCACCCATTCAAATCCGGCGAAACGAGACATACTTCATGAACTGGGTGTGGGACGTCAGCAAGGCCGTGCAACTTGGCTTCGAAGTCGATTACCGTCAAACCGATTACACACAGTTCGTTCCCAATGCGTTCCTCGACAGCGACGCGGTGATCGTGGCGACGCGGCTTCTCTGGAAGTTCTAATCACAGCGGGACAACCAAGCCGCGGGCTGAGGCATGCGGCCATACGATTTGATCCGTGTGTCCGGCAGCCAGGACTTTCGTCAGCTGACTCAACCTCCCGCGCGCGGCAGTTGAACCAGGCAGTTCCCATTCGTCCGCTGGTGCGCAAAATGGATGCCCCCCGGATCAACGAAGCCGTGCGCTCGGGGCTGGCGCACGAATGGCGGCCGGAAAAGATCGCCGGCCGACTGAAATAACGTCAGCCCCGCGCAGCGTTTCGTCTCCGGCGACTTACGCCTGGATCAAGCGGGACGAGCACCGCCCGCATCGGGGAATCGACGTTGCGTCGTCGAGGCAAATTTCCCAGCCGACTGAAGCGAGTGTACTGGTTTAACCAACCGAAGGCCGCCGAAGTGCGCGATGGCTCGCTCGGTGAACAATATCCTGCGAGGCACAAGACGTGAGATCACAAAACGAACTGACGATGCTACGCTGGTGCGCAATCGGCATCGGCATATTGGCGATGCTTGCGTTTCCGTTGCTGGCTTGCGCAGGAGAGCCAGTTAACCGCACTTCGGCGCTTTACGTCCCGGAATTCTCGCAGATCGCCACCTTTGTTTTTGTGATGCTCGGACCCATCAAGGTGCTAGTGCCATTCGTTGCCATGACACCCTACATGAAAATATCCGACCGGCGCAAACTCGCGCTGTTTGCCGCAATGATGTCGCTCCTTGCTCTGGCGCTGGCGGCAACCATCGGCGTTTCGACATTGCACGGATGGTCGGTTTCGCCAGTTGCCCTGCAGTTGGCGCTTGGAATCATCATCTTTCTGACGGCACTTAACCCGATTCTGCGCCAGATTGCGCCCGCCCCTACCGCTGAACCTGCGCAGGCCGATGCCGCGAAACTGGCCGGGGCGCCGTCGATGAGGGCTGCGGTGATCCAGCTGGTTTTCCCGACCATTGTGCCGCCGCAGGGCGTGGCGTTAGTCATTCTGGTGCTCGCTATAGATCCGACGCTCACAGCCAGTATGGTGGCAGCGGTGGGGCTGGTGATGGTTATCAATCTGGCGGTCATGCTTTTGGCGCAGCGCATTCTCAGCATGCCGGGGGTCGGACTGGCTTTGATAATGTTCGGCAACGTTCTCGGCGTGCTCCAGGTCGCGCTGGGCGTCCAGATCGTCATCAGTACTCTTCGAGTCCTTGGCGCACTTGCCCCGCTGGGCTGAATCGAAAACCCATGAGTCAAAATCAAATTCCAGTTACCGTGATTGGCGGCTACCTCGGCGCCGGCAAGACGACACTGCTCAATCACATCCTGCGAAACAATGCGGGCATGCGGTTCGCCGTGCTCGTCAATGATTTTGGCAGCATCAACATCGATGCCGAGCTGATCGAAAATCAGGACGGTGACACGATCAACCTGGCTAATGGCTGTATCTGCTGTTCGCTCTCGGCGGGCTTTGGTGTCGCAATGTTGGCCATTCGTGACCGGAAGGTGCCCCCCGAACGAGTCATCATCGAAGCGAGCGGCGTTGCCGATCCGTTCAAGATCGCACAGTACGCCCATTTGCCTGGTTTTCGGCTGGATAGTGT
>JANOFL010000244.1:0-14008 GCA_031405895.1 Planctomycetota bacterium | reverse complement strand
GCTGATCGAGCCGCTGAGCGAACTGGTTCAGCAGATCATTGACAGTTACCAGCTGTTCGATGCGCAAAGCCGTTTGCGGGTGGGCGTCGCCTTCGAGAATGCCCTTGCCAACGCGATGATCCGCGGCAATCTCGAAATCAGCCGCGAAAAGTTCCCGGTCACGACGCCGGCGATTGTCAAGGAACGCCGCGCGAACTCGCCCTGGCGTGAACGGCGGGTGCGCCTTGAAATCAGCCTCAACACCGATCGCGTCGAATTTGTGCTTAAGGACCAGGGGCCGGGATTCGATCTGGCACACGTTCCTGAACCTGGCGACCCCAACTCTTTTCGCGATGGCATCGGCCGCGGACTCGTCCTGATTCGCTCGTTCATGGACGATGTCCGCTTCGAAGACAGCGGCCGGATCCTGCGGATGTCGAAACAGGGCAGCAAAGTGCCCACTCGGCCCCGCTGAAATGGGCCTTGCCAGCGCTTTTTAAAGTTGCGCTTTGTGATTTATCCCGCGGAGAATACCAGCCCGCAGCCCAAGCCAGGACCAGCCTGGGGGCTGTTTTCCCTCTGCGCTTGTTCCGGTGCGAGCGTGTGACGTTTACGCCGCGGAAAGGAACTGCGGATTGGGCGAAGCGACCTTTCTCAAGCCGTCAACCGCCGTTTTCATCTGCTCCCAGGTGAGCCAGAACGTACTGCCCATGTTCACCGGCTGCGGATCGTGCACGAAAACACCGGTTTCGGAAACTCCGCAAATCACGACAACGTGGCCGTGATTATGCCCACCCCAGTTCTTTTGCAGTCCGGTCCACATCGGTCCATGCGACTTCAGGAACGTTGAGACAGAAGCGAAATCAATCGCAACGCTCGGGTGCTTTTTCATCTTGAACTGCTGTGCGATGTGCCAGTTCTGGTCGCAGCCGACTGATCCGTTATCGTTGTATCGCTTGAAATACCCTTCGTCGGCACGCGGGTCGGTCATGGAACCGCGTCGGGTTGCCTGCGACCACAAAAAACACATCCGCGCCGAGGCAAACCAGCAAACTCCAGTGGCATACTGGTAACAAAGCGGTACACTCGCGAGTTTTGTGATTCCCATTGAAGGTCCTCTTTTTTTTGACTGATACAAACGATTTCTGCTCTTCGACCCCGGCCCCGGTTTGGGGACGACAGAACCATGACTGAGAGCCTATCCGGGAACCTTCGGGGTCTGACGCCATTTTGCGCAGTCTTCGGAGCGAATTGGGGTCTGACTCCCTTCCGGGAAGGTTCTCGGATCGGCTCTTGGGGCAATCAGGAGCTGATACCGCTGCACGCGGGTACCAGACGGTTGCGCGTCGGGAGGAACTCATCGAACAGGCTGGGCATTTGGCAAAGAGGCCCCTTTTCCCCACAGGTCTTCGCCGCAATCACCGGCGATCACACTGGGAACGCGGCAATCAAATGACAATTGTTCCATCTCACTTCGGCCTGTCCGGCCCCACGGAATCCCTATCGTGAGACGTCGCGCAGTGCGGCCAAAAAACAGACCTTCCGCAACCGAGGGAGTCGGGAGTCGTTTTCGCCAGTGGTTTTGCCCATTGGAACAGCCCTGACGAATTCGACTTCCGACCGGTGGTCGGTCGCGACCAGGTGCCAGGCTACCATGACCTTCTGCCCGCCGTTCCAGTCGCCGATTCCGGAATCCAACCGCCATGAACAGCCCAGCGGCCACTTCCCCCAAATCTGGCCCTCCGTTCGCTCATCGTGCAATGGAGCTGCTGAGACAGACCGGAGTCGAATCATCCAGCCACGCCAGTTTCGTCGATGGCAGATGGCACGCTGGACGTGGCTCTGCCTGGTCGTCGGCATCACCGATTGATGGACAGCCGTTGGGCGAAGTCGCTGGTCTCGACCCATCGCAGTTTTCAGTGGCTGTCGAATCCGCCACCGCGGCCTTTCATGAATGGCGACTGGTCCCTGCACCCGTTCGCGGCGAGCTGGTCCGGCGGATTGGCGACGAACTGCGGGCCGCCAAACCGTTACTGGCCGAACTGGTGACCATCGAGTCCGGCAAGATCCTGCAGGAGGGCCTGGGCGAAGTCCAGGAAATGATCGACATCTGCGATTTCGCGGTCGGTCTTTCGAGGCAACTCTACGGCTTGACGATGCCCAGTGAACGGGCCGGCCACCGGCTGATGGAACAATGGCATCCGCTCGGCCCCGTCGGCGTGATCAGCGCGTTTAACTTTCCGGTCGCCGTCTGGAGCTGGAACGCGATGCTGGCCGTGGTCTGCGGCAATCCGGTGCTCTGGAAGCCGAGCGAGAAGACGCCGTTGTCAGCAGTCGCGGCCATGGCGGTTGCCCAACGGGCGGTCAGCGCGTTCGACTCCGCGCCGCCAGGCTTGCTTCAGCTCGTTCTGGGCGACCGTTCCATCGGCCAGACGATGGCGGAAAACCACGCGATTCCGCTCGTCAGCGCGACCGGCTCGACGGCGATGGGAAAAAGCGTGTCGCAAACGGTGGCCGCGCGGTTGGGCCGATCACTGCTGGAGCTCGGTGGCAACAACGCGGCGATCGTGATGCCCTCGGCCGATCTTGACCTGGCCGCGCGGGCGATTCTGTTTTCGGCGGTCGGAACGTGCGGTCAGCGCTGCACCTCGATGCGGCGGTTGCTCGTGCACGAAGACGTATCCGATTCGTTGTTGGCGAAGCTGCGCGCCGCCTGGCAGCGGATTCCCATTGGCAATCCGCTGGAAGCGGGCACTCTCGTGGGCCCGCTGATCGACCGGGCGGCGTTTGAAGCGATGGAACGGGCCCTCGATGAAGCCGCCGACTCGGGCGGGGAGATTGAGGGGGGGCGTCGAAAGACGGATGGTGTTCCCGCGGGCGGACACTACGTCCAGCCAGCCCTGGTCCGGATCGATCCAGCCGCGGCAGTGTTGCAGCGCGAGACCTTCGCTCCGATTCTGTACTGGATGACTTTCCGCGACCTGGACGAAGCGATTGCGATCCAGAACGGCGTCCCGCAGGGGCTGTCGAGCTCGATCTTCACGCTCAACGCCCGCGAAGCCGAGCGGTTCCTCTCACCGGCAGGCAGCGACTGCGGGCTGGCCAATGTCAATATCGGCACCAGTGGGGCTGAGATCGGCGGAGCATTTGGCGGCGAGAAAGAGACCGGTGGCGGCCGCGAATCCGGCTCCGACGCCTGGCGGAACTACATGCGCCGGGCCACCAACACGATCAACTACTCAGCCCACTTGCCGCTGGCCCAGGGGATCCGGTTCGAGCTTTGACCCAGCTCCCGGCCGCGTCCCCGCCGCGGTTAGAATGAGCGTAGAGCAGTTGTCCCAACTGCTCTTCAGCGTTTCGAAGCCCGGAAGAAGCAGGACGGACGAGCAATTGAGGACAATTGCTCTACCTCCATTGTAGAGCAGTTGTCCCAACGGCTCCTCCGAACCCCCCAAGACCCCAAACACGGGAAACCAAATGCGGCAATCCACACGCGTTGGCACCAGCCACGCTCTAACCCTGTTGGCCCTGGCGGCAACTTTCTGCCTTGCCGGCCGGTCCCACGCCCAGATGGCTGATGCCGGCAAGGTCCCGATGGATCTGGCGACTGGCTACGAGTCGATCACGGCCGCCCAGGCCAGCGGGTGGCTTCACGTTCTTGCCGGTCCTGGTTTTGGCGGACGCGGAACGGGACAGCCGGGTTACACCAAGGCTGCTCATTGGGTCGCCGGGAAGGTCGCCGAGTTTGGGCTCGACCCGATGGGAGACGGCAACACCTACTTCCAGATGTTGCCGATGACCCAGATCACAGTTGATCCAGCCGCGTCGAAACTGACCGGTCCTGATGGCCTGGAAATCGTCCTCCCGGGCAACATCAGTCTCGACCGCTTCGCCGATCAGGCCGAAGTCAGCGGGCAGCTGGTGTTTCTGAAGCTCACCGGCAACCCGCCCCAGCTGGATGAGGCCATCGAGCTGCGCGACAAGGTCGTGGTTTACGCATGTGATGCAGTGGCCCGCCGGTTTGCACCGCGTTTGATCGGACGCAAAGGGCCAGCCGCTTCTTTTCTTGTCAGCGATGAAGCCGTCGCCGGCGGCAGCACGCAGACCCTTCGCAATGAAGGCCGATCGCGCTCGACCAGCGTTTCGGGAACCATTTCGCGGGCCGCCGCTGACAAACTGCTCGCCGCGGCGAAAGGTGAAGCGTCCTGGCTTGACCTCTCCCAGGCTACCGATCCGGTTCACGCCACTGAAACTCCGGTCTCCCTGACCCTCCGTATCCGCGAAGAATCCGCTGCCGTTCCAAACGTGATTGCCTGGCTGCCTGGCTCGGATCCAGCCCTGCAGCACGAGTACATGGTGATTGGTGCCCACCTCGACCACTTGGGCGAGCGGGCCGGATCGATGTATCCGGGTGCCGACGACAACGGCTCGGGCTCGACGGCGATCCTCAGCATCGCCCGGGCGCTGGCCCTCAACCCCGTGAAGCCCAAACGGAGCGTGCTCTTCATCTGGTTTGCGGCCGAAGAGATCGGCTTGGTCGGCTCACGTCACTACACCGACAACCCCACCTTGCCGCTCGACCAGATGATCTGCATGCTTAACATCGACATGGTCGGCCGGAACGAGGAACAGGAAGGTGAAACACCCGAACAGAACCTCAACACACTGCACCTCGTCGGCAGCGAAAAAGGCGACAAGGCCCTGCACCAGGTGATTTTGAAAGCGAACGAAAGCACCGGTTTCGTCTTCGAGTTCGATGAAGAAGACGTCTTCGGCCGCAGCGACCAGGCGAACTTCTTCCGCAAAGGGATTTCGGCCGCGTTCCTGTTCGGCGGTTTCCACCCCGACTACCACCAGCCAGGCGACGGACCGGAAAAGATCAACTACGACAAAATCGCCTCCGCCGCACGGCTCTTCTACCTCACCGCCTTCCTCGCCGCCGAACACGGCTCGTTCCGGTTCAAGGTTGAGGAGCCGGAGTCGGAAGGGAATTGATGGTTTCCTTGAAGTACAAAGAACACGGCAATGGAAACCTGTTTCCCTTAGCCGATTGCTGCCGACAGAATCGTTCCGTTCAGCTGCCGGCTTGGGCTGCTGCTGGTTCTATTGGTTGGTCAAGCGTGGGGGTGTTCAACTGGTTCTCTCGAAGGTGAATTCAAGTTCCTTGGCTTGGCGGACCATGAAGCGTCAAACGAAGGACCAAGTGGATCGATTGGCGTTGTGATCCATCAGTTCGATACGGTCTCGAAAGTACAGAAAGCACCCGATTCCGCGTTCGAGGCCGCGGTGAAGGCGAAACGGGTCATCGCACAGGAAAACCACCATGGTTTCGTCTACTGGGCTGTTGAAGAAACTCGGGACATTCCGTTCAAAAACGCAACGGCTTGGCTAACTATAGTCGAACGCCATAAATCGAGACTGCCTGAACGGTAAGCGGCACTCGAAGAATCTCCCCCGATCGAAATCGCGATTTGCTCCATGTCGCTGGTTTCGTCGCCGCTGCACTCCAGCTGCGTTTTCGCCTGCTGCAATGGCCAAGTCTTGACATCACAATCCTGAAACAACGGGGAAGGGTACAGTTATTGATAAACTGGAATCGCGGTAGGGACCGCCGTTGCCGGCGGCCCCCCGCACAGATCCGTACGTGAGGGACTACCTCATATGGCTCCTCCATTGGGTCAAACGATCCCAGTGCAATGCACGGGCACCAGTCGTGACGACCGTGCCACTCCAATTGATGTTGGGCCCGACGCGGAGTTCGGAACATCGGTGGCAGTTCGGTCATGCTTCCCTTTGGTGGCCTCCTTCCCTCGACGGACTTCGCCGCTGCGGTCGCAGCATTGTTCACCCGTGTCGTTGGTACTACGAAGCCATCTGACTTCCCAACGGCGTTCATGCCAGCCTTGCCCTCGGAGAGGTTCGCTGGCCGTCCTTGCGTCCGTCAACAACCCCGGTGATGTACGCTTACCTTGCGTCTACCGTTAGACCAAGGAACCGCTGGGATCTCCCGGTTCTCGCGGTTGGAATGTCCACGCATGCACAGGTTCTCTGACTCCGCCGTGTTCGCTTGCACCTTGCCATGTGCGGTACAGGCGATGTTGCCTTCTCCCTGACAGGACAGGATCGGCACACAGGAGTGATGATTTCGGAGCTCAATCACTGGCCTGCGTTGCCCTTCGCACGGACGCTCAAGACAGACCGGTCGCCCGGTCCGCCCCTCCGCTGAAGGCCGAAGTGGTTGGCTAAACCTTCTTCGCAAGACACTTTCATTCTCTATTCCAAACCGGTTTATCCCGGCACACCCTGTCCCCGGTGGTGCTCCCGCGCTAATTCGTTGCCAAGTTACCGGCGGACCGACCGGTAGATTTTTTTGCTAATAGTCGATGGCTCCGGCCCCCTGAATCCGCAGGATCAAACCCAGATCCTGGGATTCCGTTATGGCTCGATGCAGATTTGCGCCGCGAGCGGAATGATTGGATTGGCTATTCGATGACTGGGTCATCGAGTTGATTCACAGTGTTTCGCCAGCAAACACTCTGGTGCCCAATTTCGCCAAGCGGGTCCTCAATACCAGACGCCAATCGAAACTCGTCCACCGCTCTGCGCGCTCCCGTTGGAACATGATAGTCGGCAACAAAGACAAACCCACCTCTGGACAATTGTGGATAGAGCAATTCCAATGCGTCACGCGTGGATTGGTAGAAGGTCGCGTCCAGTCGAATCAGTGAAAGGTTGCTGGTCGGCAGACGTAAAAGGCTTTCATGGAACCAGCCGGGAATTGGCTGCACACGTCCATCCAGCAAGCCGTATTTGCCCAGTGTCTCCCGGAACTGTTCGAGCGAGGTTCGGAACAGGCCAATATGCTTCAGAACTTCGAAAACAATCACATCGTCGGGCGAATCGTCGGGATCGGGGTTCGGCAATCCCTGAAACGAATCAGCTGCGAAGATTTTCCGGTCGAGAGCGCCGAGAGCTTTAAGAACTCCGGACATTAACACGCATTGTCCACCGCGACCGCATCCAACATCAATCAAGTCCCCAGGAACCGATTCACGCACAATCAGTTCAACACAGTTTTGAAGGGCATCCAGTTGTGCCCTTGAGCAAAAGGAATCAACCGGCAGGTCGTTGTTGGCGAGCATTTCTGAAATTGCATCCGCCCCAATGCCGCCTGGCAAGGTGTTACCCAATCGTTTCTGTAGCTGTGTCAATATGGCAGAAGGCTGGAAGTCGCGCGTGACTGGCCAGTCGTTCGTTTTTTGCAGAATGGACGACTTTAATTTTTCAAGATTCATTTGCAATTTAGTCAGTCAGGCGTCATACTCAGGAAACATTTTGCAATCAATGTCAAAAGGGTTTTTGCAATGTTTGCTAACTCAACATTGGACGATGTTAGAACTGCATTCATGTCACCGATGCGTGCTCTCGGGCTAATGTCGCGGTCGACAAACGATGCGAATTGCCTGCGTGTTATTCAAGCAGGTTTGGAGGCCATGATCAACGAGTCGAAGAGAAGCGGTGCACTTCGTCATGATCTCGTTACCGCACAGATGGATCTGGCTTTCATCAAGTCGAGGACGAGCGTTTAGCGGAAGAAAATGGGACAGGTCCCGTAAATGACCAAGCTGGACCTGTTCCCGTTTGTGCCCCGCTCGGCCTCCCCGTTCGGGGCATCCGGAATCCGGGGCGCCGGTTGACCACGGTTTCCGCGAACCCTGGACGGGTTCGCTCCACCCGTGGCTATCAACGATCGCCCTGCCGGGCTGATAAAGGCCATAGCGCGGAACGGCAGTAACGCGGCGGAACGGGAAGACGAAGAAACGTGGACATGTACAGTCAATGACCAGACTGGTCCTGTCCCCGTCGGTGCCGTTGTTCCCGTCTGTGCCCCCGCTCGGCCGCCCCGTTCGGGGCTTCAGGAATCCGGGGCGCCGGTTGACCCACGGGTTCCGCCAACCCAAGGCGGGTTCGCTCCACCCGGGGCTATCAACGACCGCCCTTCCGGGCTGATGAAGGCCATAGCGCGGAACGGCAGCAAAATGGCGGAACGGGAAGTCCAGACGTAGAAACGGAGACAGGTCCAGTTAATGACCAAACTGGACCTGTCCCCATTTGTGCCACCCCGCGCTATTTGTCGTCCGCTTCGTTTCCGCTCACTGCATCGGTATAGCGTTCGACGATTTCGCGGTAGCGGGCGGGGAGTTTTTCACGGATCGCGGCGTTGGCCGGGTCGCGGCTGCGGTCACGGAGCCGGCTCCACGGGCTGGTTTCGCCTTCAAACGTCCGCTCGACGTACTGGCCGTTGGAAACGTTGCTTGTGCCGCCGGTCTGGCTTTTGGAGGGCTGCTGTTCGGGCTTGGGCTCGTTCTTGGCCGACTGCTGCTGCTTCTGGCCGCTCTTGTTGCAGCTGCCGCTGGAACATTCCTTCTTCTGCTGTTCCTCGATCAGTTTGGCCAGCAGGTTCACGATCTCGTCCTGGCGGCCCTGGGTCTCGGTGCCGGGTTCGGCAATGTCCAGCCTGCGGCGTGAGTACTCCATCCGGTCAGTGACGGCCGTCATCTGGTCCTCGCCGCCACTGCGGATTTCCTGGAGCAGACGCCAGGCCGCGACGCGAAGTCGTTCCGGGGCTTCGGGGTAAAGTTCGAGGAATTCGACGAAGGCCGCGTCGGCGAAATCGTTCTTGAGCATCCCGGCGTGGCAGGCCCCGAGGAAGTAGTGGGCCTCAGCCAGGTGGGCCGTCCATTCGGCTTCGTCGCCAACCAGTTGCTGGAGCAGCGGGAGGGCTTCTTCGAACTGCTCGGCGTTCATCAATGACCGGGCGATGTACCAGCGGGCGTCGGCAGCCAGCCAGGGGTTGTCAGTCGATCCGGCAAATGGTTCGAGGGCGGCGATGGCCGCGGCGGGTTCCTCGTCGGTCAGGCCAACCGCCTGGGCATAGTCGGGGTTCAGGGCCGACAGGGCTTCCGAAATGCTGGCGATGGCACCCTGATTAAGCGCCGCGAGCGCGGCCGCGCGGCGACCTTCCTCGACCGAGTCCAGACCCTCGATGAAGGCCGAGAACCGCTGGGTCAGGTCTGGATCATCACCACGGGCCTGACCGTCCACAATCATCGAGCAGGCAAGCAGCCCCAACACCAGATTGCGGCCGAAGGTCCAAAACGTCATGGCAGTCCTCGCGGAACGGTGGGCTAGCCGGCTTCGTCCCCGCCGGCGTCGGTCACTCCATCAGGATTATACGTCGGGATCGCGGGCGTGGTATCGGAGAAAAAACCGGGGGAGCGCGGGGCAAGTGCCCGGCATCCCGGGCGGACGCCTACAGAGTGGGGTCGGGAGCCGATTTCGCAGCCCGTTTTGGCGTTGGATCAGCGCGGACGAAAACGACTTCCGACCCCTGTTGGGCACACCGGACAGGCGGGGTTGCGCGGTCCGACAAAGCGGGAGCTTTGTCCCCACGACATGCCCCCTGCCTGCCAATGAATGCGCGGTCCGACAAAGCGGCGCTTTGTCCCCACGGTCAGATCAGCTGGGCCGGGTCGGCGAGGCGTTTGCCGTCGGGGACGAAACCGGCCAGTTTTTGCAAACGGACTGGGTGCTGGAGCTTGCGAACGGCCTTGGCCTCAATCTGGCGGACCCGTTCGCGGGTGACTTTGAAGATCCGCCCGACCTCTTCCAGCGTGTAGGTATAGCCGTCGCCCAACCCGTAGCGAAGCCGGATGATCTCGCGCTCGCGAAAGGTCAGCGTCTGGAGCAGGTCGTGAATTCGCTCGCGCAGGATGCCATTGCCGGCGGCCCGCTGGGGACTTTCGTGCGACTGGTCCTCGAGAAACTCACCAAAGCAGCAATCGTCGCCTTCGCCGACGGGGCGGTCGAGCGAAACCGGATGGCGGCCGATTTCGAGCACGCGGCGGACTTCGACCACGGGCATCTCGGCCCGCAGAGCGATCTCTTCGTACGTCGGCTCGCAGTGATGCTCATGGATCAGCTGCTTCTGGATGTTCCGCAGCCGGGTCAGGACGTCGATCATGTGGACCGGGATGCGGATCGTGCGGGCCTGGTCGGCGATGGCTCGCGTGATCGCCTGGCGAATCCACCAGGTGGCGTAAGTCGAGAACTTGAAACCGCGGCGGTACTCGTACTTGTCGACCGCCCGCATCAGGCCGGTGTTGCCTTCCTGGATCAGGTCCAGGAAATTCAGCCCGCGGTTGCGGTACTTCTTGGCGATCGACACCACGAGCCGCAGGTTGGCGGCCGAAAGCTGCCGCTTGGCCAGCTCGAACTCGGTCAGCAGCTGCTGGGCCCGGGCGGCGCGGCGCGCCAGCCCGCGTGGGCTTTCCTGGCAAAGCACGATCAGCTGCTGCAGCTCGCGACGGAGTTGCTGCTGCCGGCCGGCGGTCACCGGATCGCCAGCAAGGCGGCGCAGCTCCGAGCGGATTTCCTGCATCCGTTCGGCGAAGCGGCGAAGGTGGCCGATCATCGGGCTGATCCGCCGCGAGCGGAGCGACAGCTCTTCGATCAGTGTGACCATCTTGTTGCGACGGCGGATGAAGCGCTGACGGGCTTCGGCTTTGGCGGCCGGCCGGGCACCCCTGGAAACCAGGACACGGAAGTCCTGCTCGGAGGCCTTCAGCAGCGCCGCAATCGTGCGGAAGTTGACCGGCATGCGGGCAGAAATCTGCTCTTTGGTCAGATCCTCGGTCAGCGAAGTCTTGACAGTCCGGTCGAAGGGCAGCTCGCCGGCGTGGACCCGCTTGAGCGTCTCGAGGGTCGCGCGGAGGGCCCAGGTCGAGAACAGCACGCAGCGCCGGTAGCGTTTCCGCGTGATCTCGATCTTCTTGGCAAGCGCAACCTCTTCATCGCGGTCGAGCAGCGGGATTTCCGCCATCTGGCTGAGGTAGGTCCGGATCGGATCGTCGCCCGGGCGGTTGGGGCGGGTCGAGAGCCGCAAGTTCTTCAGTTCGACGTCTTCATCCGCCGCCGTCAGATCTGCGGCGGTCGGACCGTCCTGGGGCGCAGTATCGCGCAGCTGGATTCCCTGCCGCTCGAGCGCCGCGATCAGCGAGTCGGTTTTCTCGGGCGAATTGAGCTGGTCGGGAAGGTAGCTGGTGACATCGGACCAGGTGAGAAAGCCCTGGCCGCGGGCCTTGTCGACGAGGACCCGCAGTTCGAGTTCGTGCGCTTCCATGCTTTCCTCCACGCGACGTCCTTGTCGCGATCAGGCGGACCCCGCGTCCGCGTTTAACCCGATCCGTCAGCCGGTGGGCGGCCAAACAGATCATCCGGTGGGCCATCCGTCGCGCGCGAAAAAGCCGGCCGCCCATCCGTGAGGGCCGAAATGCCTTTCCGCTCGCGTGTTTCCATCAGCAACTGCCGGAGGGCATCCAGCCCGTCGCTTTCGTTCACAGTCTGATTCTCGAGCTGCCCGACGACGGTCGCACGGATGCTGGCGGCTTCGCGCTCCCTCAGCCGGGCCAAAACACCCGCCAGCAGCTCCGCCGCTGACCAGGTTGTCGCCGAGTGCTTTGCCGTGGCCGATTCATCGAGCCGGACCAGCAAATCGCGCAGTTGCGGATCGTCCGTCAGCAGCATCAGCCCCTCGAACGAGACTTCCTGGGACTGATGAAACGCATCGCAGACCAGTTCGTACAGCCTGCGCACCGGCCCGTTGGCCAGTGCCTCGGGCGAAAGCTGCTCAATCGTCGCATCCAGCAGGGTCGCGTCGGAAAGCAGCAACTCAAGCAACATGACCTCGGTCGAATCGAGCTGGTCCCAGACGACCGCGGGCTTTTGACCTTGAGCCAAATCACCTTGCGGCTTCAACGCGCGGCGGAACTCGGCCAACCGTTCCTGGAGCCGTACCCGGTCGATCTGGAACTGACGCGCCAGACGCGCCAGCAGCTGGTCTTCGCGGATCCGCGTCGTCGGGCCACTTGCCGTCACCGACTGCGGGGCCTGGGCAATGGTTTCAAGAATCCGTTCAAGGGCCTGCACGGCGCGGTGGGAGTCGCGGATGAGGTCGACACCGGCCGTTTCGATCCGGATGCGGTGTTCGAGGGCATCCGGCGCAGCGGCAAGCAGCTCACGCAGCCGGTCGGCACCCTGTTCGCGAACGAAATCGAATGGATCGAGCCCCGTCGGCAATGTCAAGATCCGCAAATCGACAGCTTCGGCGACGAACAGATCGAGCACTTCGCTGGTCCGTTTCTGGCCGGCCGTATCGCCGTCGAGCAGCAGCGTGATCCGGTCGGCGTACCGCTTCATCAGCCGGATGTGTTTCTGGTTGATTGCGGTCCCAAGTGCGGCCACGACGCCATCCAGCCCCGCCTGCACGCTGCCGATGACGTCGGTGTAGCCTTCCACCACCACCAGTTCGCGGGATTTGCCGGCCGACTGTACGGCGAGGTTGAGACCGTACAGGTTGTCGCTTTTGGAAAAGAGCCTCGTCTCGGGCGAGTTGATGTATTTCCCCGGAGGTTCCTCGCCCTCCGGATAGACTCCGGGTACCAGCCGGCCACCCAACGCAATCGTTCGTCCCAACGTATCGTGAATCGGGAAGATCAGCCGGCCACGAAACCGGTCGTAATAACCGCCGCGATCGGTCGCCACGGCCAGCCCGGCTGCTTCGAGGATTTTTTCCGACCATGGCGTTGATTTGGCGCGATCGAGCAGCCAGCCATAATCGAGCGGCGAGAAGCCGAGCCGGAAGCGGTCGATGCTGGCCGCGTTGATGTCGCGGCTGGCCAGATAGTTGCGGGCCAACGCCGCGACAGGCTCGTTCAAGAGGCAGGCCTGGAACTGCTGCTGCGCCCAGGCCATTGCCTGATAGAGGGCCTGCTTGTCGTCGGCACTTCCCTTTTCAACGCGGCGGCCAGTTCGTATCAGCTCGATTCCAGCCCGGTCAGCGAGGATCCGCATCGCACCCGGAAAGTCGACTCCCTCGCGGCGCATGACGAAATCAAATACGTCGCCACGGATGTCGCAGACCCAGCAGACCCACGTCTGGCGACCCGGGTCAACCTGCAGGCTCGGCCGGCGGTCGTCGTGCCAGGGGCACTGACAGACCATCTTCGCGCCGGCCCGCCGCATCTGCGGGATGTAGCTGCCAATCAGCTCAACGATGTCGTTGGCCTGCTTGACCTGCAGCTTGTTGTCGTCGAGGGAAATGCTCATCGCCGACTGGTTGCCGTATGCAACCAGCACCAGGAGGAAAGGCCACAACAGACAGGTCGGGTGGCGGGTCACGGGGCGGCATGGAAGAGGGATGGCGACAAGCCACCGGAGGCCACCCCGAAGCATCAGTCGCCAGCCCGCAGCGGACATCCTCGTCCGGCCCTTGCGGGCACGCGGTTCATATTGGCACTGAATCTCGGGACCGCCAGTTTTCAGGCTGGCGATAGCCGGGAAACCGGTTCCCGGCAGTGTGCCCTCCCTGGCACAGCACAGCAACCTAACCCAGCCGGCAAAAAACGGTCAACCTCAATCCGCCCGCCCGGTTTGGGAGTCGCCCGAACTGGCCGCGATCCGGGATTTTACCAGAGCAGTGGCCGGGACGGCGGACGGGAGCGAAAGCGGGAAATGGACCTGGCAGCCGGATGCGACCGTGGGAACCCACAAAACGCGGTCCTGCGCAATGCGCACCTTGGCCAGCCGCAGCGAAATCCTTGCGATTGGGCCGCTCGCGAACCTGTTTCGGTATGCTGTCAGGCCATTGGCGGGTTCAAAAAACGGCACCAACGCCAGGGGCCGATGCGGCCTCTCAGGAAACATTGCGATGTTGCGAGGACATGTTCTGATGCTCCGTTCAATCTGGATGGTGACTTGCTGTCTGGTGGCCGCAATTGCTGCCGTGGACTGCACCTGCAGCAAAGTGATCGGGCAGGACCTGCCGGTCGTCGCGCACGAGGACATCGATGCGACCCTCTGGATGCGGACCTCGGCGGAATACCGTGTTTTTTGCCGCGACGCGTATCGACGAGCCCTGGCCGCTGTCGACGCGGGGCTTGAAAATCCGTGCTGGTCGGCCTTGCCAGCT
>JANOFL010000240.1:0-21054 GCA_031405895.1 Planctomycetota bacterium | reverse complement strand
GTTTCATTTCTTGCGGCTGGTTTCCCGCCACGGCCATTCGCCCGGCGGAGTTGCCGAGACGGCCTTGCAGCGGCTCGAGCAACACCACTGGCCGGGCAACGTCCGCGAGATGCGCAACGTCATTCACCGGGCCTGCGTGCTCGCCGAATCGCCATTGATCCAGTGTCACGACCTCGGAGATCTGGATCCGTCCGGTTCCACCAGCCTGCCCGGTTTCAATCAGCTCGGCCAGTACACCCTCGCAGAGCTGGAACAAGCCGCAATAATCGCAGCACTGCAGCGATTCCGTGGCAACCGCGTGGCTGCGGCGCGGGCCCTCGGCGTCTCGGCTCGAACCATCTTCAACAAGCTTCGACTTTACGCGGCCAGTCCGGCTTGCGAGACGAACTCCGTAACTGCGATTTCGGCCCGGCACGATGCCGGAACGCCAGCTGGGCGCAAGGCTGCCTGAGCGCAGCCGGGCGCAAGGCTGCCTGAGCATCCTGCGCTGACGATTCCATCAAAGATCCGGAAAAAAGTGCCGGACCAATTCGCAAATTCTTCCGGGCAGTCACGCAAGTCATTGCGTTTTCCTTCGATAAGGCAACCCAGCTGTCCTGCGAGCTTGAGCAGTCGAACGCCAGGGCCCGCGCCAGGTGCTTCCCCGACGCTGGCAAGATTTGACTGCCCGATTCGCAGTTGCCCCCGTTTACCGCCCTAAGCCAGCCAGCCTGATCTTGCTGGTTTCCGCGGCCGGACGAGCAGCGCCACTTTGCCGAAGCATCGCCAGATTCTCCAGATTGGCACCCGGTTTGCGATACGGAAATTGAAGGCAGCTGATTCCAGCCGCCACCAGTTTGCATTCATGGCGCTCGATGGCAGCAGCGGTCAACACGCTCAGTGATTCGCCATTCCAGTGGCTCGCCGATGTGGGTTCGCCCCCGTCGCTGGCAGGCGCGCCCGGTTTGGCCAAAACACCTGGAACGGAGCCGGTTCGGCGGGCTGCCTCCGCCGTTCCATTCGGTGATCTGCTCAAAGTTTTGAACGGAACGGACGCGGGCGGCGAGGGCACGACCTCGAACGCTGCCGCGCCGTTAACGGTCAAAGCCTTGCCGAATTTTCCGGCCGTATCGACAGTCAAAACGGGGCTTCCTGATTTAAACGACAGCAACGACAAGGCGCAATCGCCGATCAATCAAGTTGAGAAGCTCCCCGACCTGACGACCCTCGACTGGTCGGGCCTGCCCTGGCTGACCCCGAACGCGAACTCGGTAGTCGCGCTGATCCGGACTGGCTCAACCACGCCATCTGACCAGCAGCCTGGTTCCCCGGTCCTGGAAGCGAACTCCGGTTCAACCTGTGTTCGCACCGCAACGACTTCATCGGGGATGGATGCCGGCGCTTCAAACTGCGACTTGACCCAGGGATGGAACGGGCGCACCAAGGGGTCAAAGTCACTGCCCGAAACAATGAGCCTGCCGCCCGCTCAAATCCAGCCGGTGCGTGCTTGGCTGGGCGACACGGTGGGCTTGCCATCGGCTGATTCGGCTGACCCGAGTGCCTCCGGAGGCGCGAGTCATGAATCCTGGTTGCCAGTTCATCTGCCAGCGAGTCATCCCGCAGAGGTAGCTCGAGGACGCGAGGCCAAACTGCCGGCAGATGCCAAGCCAGCTGGAAGCCCTCTTCCGGGCGACACCAGCAAGCCGACCAATCGGCCTTTCTTGCACGAGGACCATGACAAGTCCTTGTTCCAACCGGGTCACTCACACCCTGCCTCGTCCACCGCCCAAAGAATGGAACTCTCCGGTTCCCCGCACAAGGAGGGCGACCGACCATGGGAACAGGGTACGGACGAGCTGAAGAGTTCCCGTCCGCAGATCACCAGTCCCGAAAAAGAACTGGAACACAAGCTTCGGTCAGGTTGGTCCACGAAACTGCTACAAGGCCCCCAAGCGACCGCAACCACGGTTTCGCAGCCGGTGGCTGGCACCCAATCCGGTCCCAAGGCCGGTAGCGCTCCGAACTCCGGGCAGGGATCGACCAGCGATCATCCGGCTGTCAGCGACTCGACCAGGGCAACAGTCAGCGCTTTCGGGTCGCTGACTGAGTTTGATGGGATGCATGATCTCGTGTCGACGGCCGGGGTAGCTCCAGCTGTCCAACCCGGTCAGGAGCCTGCAGCGAGGCATGTAGTCGCAGGCGTTGCGGCCAGGACGCAAAAGGTTCCTTCGGTCAAAACGCTCGCGGACCAAGAGTTCAAGGCCACAACGTTAGGCACAAACACGGCGACTGATGCCTGGACTGGAACTTCTCTGGTGGAGCATGGCGTTTCCGCGGTGGCCAGTTTAGTGCCCGTCGTTGCCCCGAATGGCAAGCCGCACACCGCCGGCGGCGACCAGTCACGCGGCACCCGTTTCATGATCGATCAGCAGCCAGACTTGAGCTGGGGCGGCCTTGAAGAGGGATTCACGTTGCTGGCTTCGTCCAGCTCCTGGATCGATCAGCCGGAACTGGTCGCAGCCCGAACGGCGAAGGCCCCGACAGCGACAAGTACAGGATTCGCAGATGTGGTGTCAGTCACGAAGGGAAAACAGTGGTCCCCTTTCGCGGCCGTCACCCCGCACGAGGTGGTGCCCGAGGCAACCCACCCGGGTGCGAATTCGCCGGCAGTGCCTCACAGCCCGCCGCGGGTTTTTTCCGCCCACACGCCGTTTTCGGTCGCCGGCCAGATTGTTTCCGTGGCCGGAGGAACGGAGACGGGCTGGGTAACTGTCTCTTTGCATCCTGCCGATATTGGACCACTCAAGATCCGGGTCGACCGGGATGCCAACAACCTGTCGGCCGAAATCTTTGCAGGTGACCCGAAGACGCTTGCCTGGCTCGACCAGAACCGGGAGTCGTTGCTCGATGCCCTGCGGAGCGAAGGTCTGGCGCTGGACTCGCTCAGCCTCGGCGCGGGTCCGGCCGGAGGCGATTCCGGAAGTTTTGACCAACGGGCCCCGCAAGGGGAATCCCTGTTGCGAGCCGCTGACGGCCAACCCGATCCCGGACTGTCCCGGAACGGCGCGTCAGCTGCGAGCTGGAAAACAGGCACACCGGGAATTCTCCCGGGCCTGATTGATTTGGTGGCTTGATTCCACAGGGAGAAAAACATGAGTACTGCCTTCAACTCGACACTGGGCAAAGTCGAATTCCTCAACCTGCTCGCCGTCCAGCTGCAGTACCAGGACCCACTCTCGCCCGTCGACCAGGAATCGTTCATCAGCCAGCTCAGCCAGTTCTCGACGCTGGAGGGTGTCGAGAAGCTGAACAGCAGTTTCGAAAACATCCTTGCGATGGAGCAGATTTCGCAGGGCGCGAACCTCGTCGGCAAACGCGTCGGCTACCTCGACAGCACCACCGGCGAACCGATGGAGGGTGATGTCGAGCAGATTGCAATGTCCAACGGCGAGCCGATCCTGACTGTCAACGGCGAGCCGGTCCACATGTCTCAAGTTACCGCCATCATGGCTGGCAAAAGCAAGGCTGCCTGAGTCGCCCTTCGCTCCGCGAAAAACCCGGCAACTGAGTGTCGCCTTTCGCTCCGCGAAAGTCCGCCGCCCAATCCCGCCGCCCTGTTCAAAACCCCGTTTCCCCCACGCAAAGGAGTGCACTGCGATGTCCCGTTCCCTCTACGCCGGAGCGTCTGGCCTGCTGGCCCACCAGCGCAAACTTGATATCGTCGCCAACAACCTCGCCAACCTCAATACGACCGGTTTCAAGGCGAGCCGGATTCTCTTTTCCGACCTGCTCTACCAGAAGGTTGTTAACGAAGCCAACCCGATCGGCGACTCGTTTGGCGGCCGAAATCCGGCCCAGCTCGGCAACGGGACCAAAGTCAGCCAGATCACGCGCCGGCTGGAACAGGGCACGCTCCAGTCCACCGGCGAACAGTATGACATGGCGATCGTCGGCAAGGGGTTTTTCACCGTCTCGGACGGGTCGCGGGATTTTTTCACACGGGACGGGGCCTTCACCGTCAACCGTGATGGCTACCTGACCACCGCCTCCGGCCTGCTCGTCCAGCGCACCGGTTCGCGGGGCGAGCCGGCGCCCGATGTCGTCGGTTATCAGATACCGGGCAGCACTTCGATCAAGATTCCGCTCGGCAAGGCAACCCAGGGCGGGTTGACCAAAACCGGTTCGCTGACCGGCAACCTGCCCTCGACGGCGACCGGGCCGCGCATTCAGGTGGGAACTTCCAACGCGCCGTTCGAAGCGGCGGGCAGTCCCGCTACCGCGGCCACGCTGCTCAATGCGCTCGATACCAACACCAAGGGCTATGCCGCCGGCGACCAGATCCGGATTTCCGGCAACAACGCCGACGGCTCAGCCTTCTCCGTCGACCTGGCAGTCGATGACACAACCACCTTGGGCGATCTCGTGACCGCGATCAATGGGGCGATCACCGGTGCCACTGCCACCCTCGACGCCGCTGGCAACCTCGTGGTGACCGACGATGTCGAAGGTGAGTCGTCGACTTTCCTTAACCTGGTCGACGTTGCAGGCAACACCGGCGGCACCGACTTCCTTAACCACGACCTGGTCACCTCGGTCACCGGCAAGTTCGGCGACAAGTTCACGACCACGGTCCAGATTTTTGACGAACAGGGCCAGAGTCGCGACATGACCGTTGTCTTTCAGAAAATGACGTCCAAATCCTGGGACGCGACCTTTTCACTGGCCGGCAGCGGCGACTCGCTGACGGACAACCGGGTCAGCGGGATCGAGTTCAACGACGACGGCACGTTCCGCCGGGTAACCGGTACCGGCGATGGCGATTCCGACGTCACGATCGACTTCGAACTGCTTTCGGCCAACCAGACGATCAAGTTTGACTTCCGTGACATGTCCCACAACCCGGGGAATTTTTCCAGCTTCATCGAGCAGGACGGGTTCCCGCGCGGCGTGCTGTTTTCGTTCGCGGTCAGCCCGGACGGAATCCTCGAAGCCGTGGCGACGAACGGCGTCCGTGTGCCGCTGGCCCAGCTCGCGGTCGCAAGTTTCCGCAACGAAAACGCTCTCGCGGCAGTCGGCAACAACCTGTTCGAGGACACGATCGCCAGCGGGGCAGCCCAGATCGGCCCCGGCATGACCAACGACCGTGGGCAAATTCTCAATGGCAACCTCGAGCAGTCCAACGTCGACATCGCATTTGAGTTCACCCAGCTGATCGTCGCCCAGCGTGGCTTCTCCGCCAACGCCCGGACGATCACCGTGACCGACGACGTGCTGCAGGAACTGATCAATATCGTCCGGTAGTGACGCAAGAGCCTGCCGGATCGGCCGGATCGGACCGTTCGGTCCGGACGGGTGCCTGCGTCCCTGCCGCGCTACGCCGCTCGCCGGCGGGTCACGAAGCTGATGATCTCGGCCACGGCCTGGTACATCTCCATGGGAATCGACTGGCCGGGACGGGCGCGGTAGTAAAGAAAACGGGCGACCGGTTTGCGCTCGACGACCGGTACGCCGTGTTCACCCGCCAGCTCGATGATCCGTTTGGCGATCAGGTCGGCACCCTTCGCGATCACGACCGGAGCGTCGGACTCGGACCGTTCGTAACGCAGGGCAACGGCGAAGTGGGTTGGGTTGGTAATGATGACCGTCGCGCGGGGAATTTCGCGGGCCAGCGACTGTTTCATCCGTTCAGCCTGAACTTTTCGCATCCGGCTCTTGACCAGCGGGTCGCCGTCGTCGCGCTTCAGTTCTTCCTTGAGCTCCTGCACGGACATGCGCAGGTCCTGGAGGTTTTTCCATTTTTGCCAGCCCAGGTCGGCCACACCAATGACCACCATCAGAGCGGCTGTAGCAAGGCCGATCTTGAGCAGCAGGTCGCAGGCGAGACCGAATGCCGCCAAAAAACCACCGTCTCCGGCCTGAAGAACCGCATCAAGCCGCGACTGGAACAGCCACCACGCGACGAGCAGCACAATCGCAGCCCGAAAAAGTGATGTGATCAACCGGACCACGGACCGGGTGTTGAACAGCCGCTTGAAACCCTCGACCGGATTGAGCCGTTCGGGTTTGAAGGCCAGCGGCTTGAACGTGATGTTGAACCGGTTCTGGATTGCGCCGGCAAGCCCGGGCAACAAGGCAGTGACAACCAGACAGGCGGCCAAAAGCTGGCAAGCCGGAACGAGCGCATGCAACGCCGCCGGGACAATCGCATGCGCGTCCCCCAACTGGCCCGCACACCCAAGCAGCCCTGACTCGACCGCACCGACAAGGCTTGCGTAAAACTGCGGGCCGGCGAGCCAGAGAAACAGCAGTCCGGTGAAAAACACCAGTGCCGCCGTCAGCTCGGCGCTGAACCCGGTCTTGCCCTCCTCCAGCGCGTGCTGGATTTTCTGGGCAGTCGCTTCTAAGGGTTTTTCGTCCATGGTCAGCCAGGCTGGTCGGACATGTCAGACTTGTCCGAAGCGTCATTGAGGTCAATCAGGTCAATCGGGTCCCTGCCGCGGACGACAGGCTGGAAGCCTGTCCCACGTCAGGGGCCTGGCATCTGCCGAAAAACTTCCTGCAACGATCCGTCCATCCGGTCAAACGAACCGGCCATGTTGCGGGCGATGACGGGCCAGAACAGGACCAGGCAGGTCAGGCCGGAAAGCAGCCGCAGTGGCGCTCCGACCGAAAACAGGTTCAGTGACGGCGAGGCCTTGTTCAGGTAGAGCACCGCGAAATTGATCACAGCGAGCGCGATTGCGACTGGAGCCGCGATCAGCAAACCGTACTCTTCCAGCTTGCCCACGACCTGGGTGATCTCCCCCACGGGCAGTGCCAGCAGGCCGGTTTCACTTCCCAGAAACAGCCACGACCAATGCAACAACCAGAGCGCCCAATGGTGCAGGTCGAGGAGAAAGAACAGGATCAGCCCGAAGACTTCGAACAGCGCCGCCATTTCGGAGACACTTTCCGTGCCGGTCGGGTCGAGCAGCTGCCCCATCTGCAGGCCCAGCTCTTGGCCGATCCAGGCCCCGGCAATCCGGATCGGCACGAGGATCCAGCCCGCCAGCATCGCCAGCGCGATGCCGCTGGCGATCTCCCGAAGGAGGGCCAGCGTTCCGGTCGCGAGAGCCATTTCCTCCGGTGTGCGGACGGTTGCCGTCACGGAACTGCCCGACCAGAAAACGGTGAGCGCCACGGCGAGTCCCGCCTTGACCGCCATCGGCAGCTGGCGGCGGCCGAAAACCGGCAGGAAGCCGACGAAGGAGGCGACCCGCGCGAGGACCAGAATGTAGCCGAGCAGCCAAGCGTCCATCATTGGACGGCCTGCGCAGTGAGCTGAAAGAGTTCAATTGCAAACGCCTGCAGGCGCGTCAGATACCACGGCAGCAGCGCCACAATCGTGGCCGCCGCGGCGATGATTCGCGGAGCGAATGACAGGGTTTGTTCCTGAATCCCGGTCACTGTTTGCCCGATGCTCACGATCAGGCCGAGTACCAGGCTGACGATCACGACCGGTGCGCAAAGATAGAGCGCTTCGAGCAGCGTTTCGCGACCGATCCAGGCGATCAGGGAGTAGTCCATGGTTCCGTCAGGAGCAATTGGGTTGCGTTGGACGTGGATTGGTGGTGGAAGGGACTGCCCGCGGGCTTTTCAGGGAAGCCAAGGAAGGCGAACACGAGTCTGATTCCGAGTACGAGCACGAGTACCGTCCCGGGCGACCGGTACTGAGTACGAGGTCTTTCCTGCCCGAAGGGTTCACGCGACCTTTTCCAGACTTGCCGACGTCAAAGCGGCTGGTATCCCTCGTACTCGTACTCGCTTTCGTGCTCGTAGTCGTTTTCGCTCGTTCCCTTCGCTGGATCTTGTCTGCCCCCCTTCTCAACAGCGGTACCCTTCCCTTAATTCCCCAACTTCCCGGCCAGTGCTTCCACCAGCTGGGTTCCGAGAACCGGATCGTTCAGCGCCGCGAGAATCTTCGCGGCCTGGCGGTCGTCGAGGCTTTTCAGGAGTTGGGCCGCGAACTTGAGGTCGCCCTGGTTCGCGAATTCCTTGAGGTAACGCGCAGCCTGGTCGGCCTCCAGCGATTTGATCCAGCCCCGGGCCTGCTCCACCCGTGGATCAACCGGTGCGGCGGTGGTCGCGGCGGATCCGTCACTCGATGCTGCGCCGCCGGTCGATGAATTGGGGCCGCCAGGCAGCTGTTGTTGCTGTTGAAGATTCGCGAGCAGTTCGCGGGCCGCGCTGATCTTCGAGTCGACGCTGTCGCCGAGCGCCTCGAGTTCTTTCTGTTCCCGGCGGAGGTCCTCGAACAGCAGCTTCAGGCGGTCTTCCTCGCGCACCACCACCTGCTCGCGGTCCGCCAGCTGTTGTTCTTTTTTGCGGATGGAATCGCTCAGCTGCAGGACGGATTCAATCGAGAGCGACTGGTCGGGACGCAGCGAGACGGGCATCGCATCGACTTTTTCGACGTTCTCGTGGGTGGCCCCGGCCATGGCGGGCCCTTCAAAGCCTTCGTCATGGCTGTGCCCGGCGGCATCACCATGTCCACCGCCTTGACTGCCTCCGTGACCGCTTGCATCAGTCGCTGGCTCGTCGTGACCGCCGCCTTGTGCGTCGTCGGCCGTTTCGTGCCCGCTTTCATCGCCATGCTGAGCCGGTTCGGCGGCCGCACCATGCCCTCCGCCCGGTTCATCACCAGTTGCGTCGCCGTGTGCGTCTGACTGCTCATCACCGTGCGCGGGATCGCCTGCCTTGCCATGACCGGAATCCGCCTGGCTTTGGCCCGGGACGAGCAGGAACTGGCTCGCTCCGTAGGAGGCACCAAACAGAACGGCACCGATTACACCGAGCAGGACAAGATTCTTCATGGGTACAGCTCCAGCCGCTGATTGGCCGCGGATTCGGATTGGCGGTTTGAAAGGTTGGTTGAATTGTCGTAGTCAGATCTGCCTGTCCCGTCGCTCACGCTTCCGGCTCGTTGCCCGGTTTGGGCATGGCCCAGCCAGTGTTGCCGGACTGCCAGTTCGTCGGCGCCGGCGTAATCGCGTTTGACGAGCGCCGACTGCAGCTGCCGGTCGAGCCGTTGCAGGAGCCGGCTCCAGGATTTGGTTCGCCTCCGGGCCAGCAGCACGGCCTGCCGTTTCACTTCGGCGACGGTGGTTTTCTTTTCAAGGTCCACGGCAGCGCCGTCCTGCTCGCGGCGGGACCAGTCCGCCCACAGCGAAGTCTGCCGTCGCTGGGCGAGGTCGATCCCTTCGCATGACGCGAGCGTCGTGCTGTACTCGTCGCGCAGCTGGTCCAGTCGCGCCCCGGCCTTTGACCTGGCTTCATTCGCCGCTATCAACTCGGCCGCGGCGCGCTCCAGCCGCAACTGGTCCAGCCCAGCCAGTCGTCGGAAGCGCTGAATGCGGCGTTCAATGGACATCTGATCAGATCACTCCGTGCTTTGCATGGTTCTGGCAATCAGTGGCCGGCCGAAAGCCAGGGGGTAACCGTTTTTGCCAGCAGCACATCGGCATCGCGCATCGAAACCGGATTCCGGATGGGCTGCTCGAGGAACTTCATGACCGGCTGGAAGAGATCGACAGCGAGGTCGGTCTCGGCAGAATTGCCGCGTTGCCATGCCCCAACCTGAATCAGGTCCTCGGTCTGCCGAAAGCGGGTCAGGACCTGTCTCGCGGCCCGTGCAACCCGTTGTTTTTCCGGGTGGCAAATGTCGAGGAAGACACGGCTGATGCTCTGGCCAACGTCGATGGCGGGAAAATGGCCCTGCGCCGCCAGTTCGCGCGTCAACACAATGTGACCGTCGAGTACGCTGCGGGCCGAGTCGGCGACCGGGTCGTTGACATCGTCGCCCTCGACCAGCACGGTCAGAAGTGCGGTGATCGAACCGCGATCATCGTTGCCGAGCCGTTCCAGCAGGACCGCGAGCTTTTGCATGACGCCCGGCGTGTAGCCGCGGCTGGTGGGTGGTTCGCCCAGCATCAGTCCGAGTTCGCGCTGGGCCATGCACCAGCGAGTCAGGCTGTCAAACAGCAACATTACCCGGACGCCGCCGGCCCGGAAGTCTTCCGCGATCGCAACCGCAGTCTCACCCGCCCGAACACGGGCCAGTGGCGTCTCGTCGGCGAGCGCGACCACGACGACGCTGCGGGCCAGTCCGTCGGCACCCAGGGCTTCTTCCAGGAACGGGCGGACTTCGCGACCTCGCTCGCCGACCAGGGCCACGACGTTCAGGTCCGACTCGGCATACCGTGCGATCTCGCCGAGCAGCGTGCTCTTGCCAACGCCCGAGCCCGCGAACAGCCCAACCCGCTGGCCTTCGCCCAGCGTCAGCAGCGTGTCAATCGCCTTCTGGCCGGTCGGCAAGACCCTTTGAATGGGTCGTCGCGACATCGGTCCGGGCGTCTGCACGGCATGTTCCCGCCACTGGATTTCCACGAGCGGTCCCTGGCCGTCCATCGGCCGGCCAAGGCAGTCGATCACCCGTCCCAGCAGGCCCGGCCCGGCCGGAAAGCGCGGCCGCCGACCGAGCGACCGGACCCGGTCGCCATGCCGCAACTGTTCGAGTGGTGCAAAGGTCATGATCTGCGATGTCTCGCCGCGAAAACCGATCACTTCGGCCAGGCTGTCGGGCCGGCCGCTGGCTTCGATCTGGCACAACTGGCCAATGGCGGCCGGCATCCGAACGGTCACCAGTGAATCCGCACTATGGACGGTGCCGACGGTCTGGAAAACGTCCGAACGGTTGACCATCTCCAGCAGCACGTCGACGTTCAGTTGCAGCATCCGCAAGGTTCTCCAGCAGGGTGTTCATGATGGCGTCGAGCTGTGCCGCGACGCGGCTTTCAAGGCCATAGTTGCCGCCTTCGATCCGGACATCGCCTGGCGCAAGGCCCGGGTCGGCCCGCCAGCGCGCGGTCGCGAGGAGCCCAGCGTGGCCTGCTTCCACCTGCTCGAGCCGTTGCAGGTCAGCCGGATGGACAAAAATCACCGGCACGGCATCTGAATCGAGCTGCGTCACGGCTTGTTCGGCCAGCAGAATGACCCGTTCGGAAGTGAGTGAGAATTCATGTTGCAGGATGGTCCGCGCCACCCGGACTCCCAACTGCACGGCCAGCGCCTGCAGCTCGCTCAGAGCCGCGGTCCGCATCGTCCTGAGTTCTTCGAGGCCATCGGCAACGGCCTCAAGCAGGATTGCAGTCTGGTCGGATGCGCCAGGCGAGGCAGGGCTTTCGGCCACGCAAGGCCGCCCGCCATCGAATGCGCCGCGGGATTCGCGGACCGACTGAACGATCCGCAGCTCTTCGCCCGAATGAGCCATGCGGCCGGCAATCCGGGCTGGCGCGACGGGCAGCGCGACGACCGCGGCAGCAGGATTGCTGGTCGAACTGTGGGTCACAGCGATATCTCCCCGGCTTCGTCCATGCGGGCCAGCAGCTGGGCGATCTCATTGCGGGCGTGCTCAAGCTCGGCGTCGGTGGCCTTGTCGTTGAAGCCGATTTCTTCCTCGACCGTCTGCCGGGCCCGTTTCGACATGTTGGCGAAAATCCGTGTGCCGAGGCCGTCGGGCGCGCGGGTCAGGGCCATGATCAGCTGGTCGGACGGCACGCGGGCGAGCACGGTCTGGATTCCGCGGTCTTCCAGCCGGTTGATGTCGTCGAAGCGGTACATCTTCTGCCGCACCGCCGCACCAAGTGCCTGGTCGGCCTCCATCAGCCCGGTCATCATCGACTTGCGCAGCTCCTACGGCATCGACCGCATCAGCTCGACCACCCGTTCGGTCTGGTCGAGGTCATCGCGCCGCTCGCGAATCGCATTGGCCTTGTCAAAAGTCGTGCGCAGCAGGCGCTGGACAATCGGAGTCGCGACGGGTTGCGGACGGCTGAGATGAAGAAAGGCCGGTTGCCGCTGGGCTTCCGGCAGCTTCTCCAGAATTCGGCTCGCGGCGACCGGCGGAAGTTGCGAAAGGACCAGCCCGATGGTCAGGGGCTGGTCGTTGCCCAGCGCCACGGCGACCTGCCACGGATCGAGCCGGGCCAGTGCCATCGCAGGATCGTCGCCGCAGTCGACAGTCGGGAAACTCACAATCGTCGGACCGGACAACTCGTCTTCATCGGCACCCCCGGAGCCTTTGGCGTCCTTTTTCCTTTTCTCCGGTGGCGGCAGCGAAGCCAGCGCGACGCGGAAACAGCTTTCAAAGTCGTCGAGCACAAACTGGATTTCGTCGGCCGAAGGGGGATCGTTGCCCAGCTCGCGGACGAAGTTCCGGATCGTCGTGCCCCGTGCCGGTTCCATCGCGCGAAGACTCTGCTCAACCGCTGCCGGACCCAGCAGGTAGAGCAGCAGCCCCAGCTTCTCGTCAGCGGAAAACAGCGCGGTGGACATTCAGACTGGTGGTGAATCAGTGAGTTGGAGAATCAGAATACGGGCTGGTAGAATCTCAAATCTCAAATCTCAAATCTCAAATCTCAAATCTCAAATCTGTCGGCAGGTTGGTTGTTGGGTCACCTTCGCCCATTTCAGGCGGCCGCGCGGCCGTTTCCGGATTCGGTTCCCCCGCTGCCCGCGCTGGTCTTGGGTGCCGTCGTCCAGGCGGAAATGATGCGGGAGAAGACTTCCGGGTTCTGCTCCACCAGCCGGCCCAGCTCATCCAGCCGGTTGCCGGCAGAAGGCGCGGTGGCCGGCGTGCCACCCGACGGGGCTGGCCGCAGCCGTTTGAGCAGCACGAACGAGACGACCAGGGCGACCAGCGCCGCTACAGCAAGCGAAACGATCCGGAGGATTTCGTTGATCTGTTCCCACGGAATGCCGGCCGCCGGCTCTTCACTTTCGTCGATCAGATCCGCAAAGGGAAAGAACTCGACCGTGATCACATCACGCTGGTCACGGAAACCCACGGCCTGCTTGACGACGGCCTCGATCTTCTCGCGAACCTGCGGCGGCATCGCACCGGCCTTGTCCTGGAGGGCCAGCGTGTTGGCGACGACGGAGACAGTCAGCAGGTTCAGTTCTGGGGTACGTTTGTGTTCGGTCGCAACGGTTGTGGACAACTCGTAGCTTGAGGTGGTCTTCTCGGTCTTGTTGGTAACAGACGGGGCTGTGCTGGAAGAAGGTTGGCCGTTCAGGCCAACCGTTGCGCCCGGCGGGGCGCCCGCCTGGTTACTGGCATCCGTGGTGACAGTGGATTCAATCGTTTCCGATTTGACCACTTTGGCATTGGGATCCACGGTGGTGGTAGTGATGGTGTCGCCGTCGTGGAAGACGTAATCGGCGGCGACCCGGACGACGACATTTTCATGACCGAGGTATTTGGCCAGGATCGCCTGAGCCCGGCTGGCAAGGTCCTGTTCGCGCTGGGCCCGGAACTCGTCCTGGCGGGTCAGGATCGCGACGCCCTCGTCGGGCGCGGAGAACTGGTTGCCATCGGTGTCGGTGATCATGACGCGCTGGAGCCGCATGCCTTCGACCGCGCCGGCGACGAGCGAGGCGATTGCCGCCGACTGGGACGGCGCGAAGCGCTGGTCCTTGCGAATGGTCAATACCACGCTGGCCGCCGGCTCGTCGCGCTGCCGCAGGAAGGGATGCCGGTCGGGCAGGCTGAGGTGGACGGTGGCGGCCTCGACTCCCTTGAAACGGCCAATTGAAGCCGACAGCGAGCGTTCGAGGTTGCGGCGCTGGATTGAGTGCTGGTTGAGCGGATTGTCGAGCGGCGAAAGGGTTTCCATGCCCGGCGTGCCGCTTTCCACGCCGCTGTCTCGGGCCAGCATCTGGGCCCGGGCCCAGTCCCGTTTGTCGACCATCAACATCCCGCCCGCGCCACGAATTTCGTAACCGATATTGGCCCGGTCCAGGCTGGCGACCAGTTCTCTCATCACCTCCGGCTCAAGGTCTGAGGCCAGCTCGACGTAGTACGGCTGCATCGACCAGTAGCCAACACCGCCGACCAGGCCAACGCAAAGGATGGCCAGCAGAACCAGCCCGATTCGCGCGGCTGGCGTGCTGCCCTGCCAGATCGCCGTGATCTGCCCGGTGAGATTGTTCAGATTGCCCATTCCGTTTGATTCCGTTCAGCGGCAGTCAAATGTCGCCTTTCGCTTCGCGAAAGGTCCCAATCCGTTATTTGCAGACTCGGTCACGGCGGGCTTTCGCGGCGCTAAAGGCGACACTGGTCGATTGACTAAAACTGCATTCGCATCAGTTCATTCCAGGCATCAATCACCCGGTTACGGACTTCCATGAAAAACTGGAACGACATTTCGGCGTTGGAAACTGTCATCACCACGTCCTGGATGTTGTCGGTCTTGCCCTGCATCAGGTCGCGGATCGCGGTTTCGCTGGCCTGCTGGTCGGAGTTGGTAGCCTGAAAAAACTGGTTGACGACATCGCCAAATGAGCCGGCCGGGCTGGCGGTCGCGCCGGGCGGGCGCGTTGCTGGCGCGGCGGAGATGCCGGAAATCCCTGCGGCCGGACCCATCGCGGAAACAGGCCCCGTCATCGGCGGCCTCCGGCGAGCAGCGAAAGGGTCTGTTCCATCATTTCGCGAAAAAGCGTCAAGGCCCGCAAATTGGCCTCGTAGCTCCGGCTGGCGGAGATCAGGTCGACCATTTCCGTTGGCAGACTGACATTGGGCAACGCGACCATGCCGTTGGCGTCGGCGTGTGGGTGGCCGGGAATCTCGACCATGTCGAACGGCGTGTTGTCGGTCGAGACGCCGGTGACCTCTACTCCCAAAAGACCCAGCGGGTTTGTGTCGTCGAACGGGCTGCGCGCGGAGTCCACCGCGGCGGAGAAGATCAGCTGTTTGCGGCGATAGGGCTGGCCGTCAGCGGTCCGGGTGGAATTGGCGTTGGCGATGTTGTTGGCGACCAGCTCCATCCGCTGGCGTTCGGCGGCCATGCCGGAGGCGCTGATGCTCGTGCTGGAGAAGAGCCGGTTCGGCATGCCAACGTTCCCTGATGGTTCGGACTTCAGCCGGAACAGGTCGGAGCGGGTCGAACCCTGCGAGGCTTGATGCCCTGCGTTGTCGTCCCGCGCACCACGACCGCAAGCGGCAGTGGCGGCCCGAACTGAACCGGTCGGTCTAGCGCGACATGGCCCGGCGCATGACGTCCATCTGGGACATCAAAAGCTGCGAAAGGGTCTTGAAGAGCATTGCGTTCTGCTTCAGCCGGCCCATTTCGCGGTCCAGATCGACGTTGTTCCCGTCGGCTCTGGTCGCCAGTCCTTCCGTCAAACGCATCTCGACGTCGCCATCAGGTTGAGAATCAGGGTTGGCGTGCCGTGCGGCGTCGAGAAACTCGTCAAACGACAACTCCCGCGTCCTGTAGTCGGGAGTGTTGGCGTTGGCGATGTTCTGGCTGATCACGCCGTGCTCCAGTTCGGCGAACCGGAGCGCAGTCCCCAACAGTTCATTTCTTGAGGAAAGACCAGCCATAGTCCCGGTATCGGCCCGGCAGACCGTGAGCATTAGGCGGACTTTGACGGAAGGGGGGAAGTTGCGGGCTCCTGCTCGCGGCGGCCGCCAGCACCGCTCCGCTGTCAGGCGAAAGAACCACGGAGTAACCGATGCTAACCCGCATTTCTCACGAGGGGATACCGCTCGCGACAGACTGTTTTTGGTAACCCGACGCGTCAGCAGGGGATCTGGCTGATTCCCCCTCGCACACGCTTCGGGTTTCCGGTTGTTGTGAGAAATGCGGGCTAGCGGTGGTTCATCTGGACGGGCGATCAACAGGCCGTCGCGCGACGGTCAACCAGGCGAAAAGCGACTTCTCAAGTTCATCGTCGCTGCCCCAGCCCAGGAGATTGGCCATGGCCCGCGCTTGGGCCGACTCGTCAACATCGAAGGCCAGCACCTCCAGCCCGGCGGCCTCGAACTGTTCCCGCGTGAAAGGCGATTCGCCGTCCGCCCAGGGAATGTAGGGCTGGTCCTCCGGGGCTTTGGCCGGGCAGAGATTGTAGATCAGGAACAGCCCGCCGGGCTTCAGGCGGTCGCGGATCGCACTGAGGAAAGTTGCATCATCGACCCCAAGCTGGATCAGGCGTTCGGGCGGCGTTTCCCGAGCGGGGTGAATGTAGCCGCGTTTGAGCGTGTTCTTCGAGAGGATCAAATCGAACTCGCCGCCGACCTGTTCGTTCACAGCGGCGCTGGCCGGGAACTGCCCATTGACGAGCTGCACCAAACCTCCACCCAACGGCCCGGACGCATCCGGGTAAATCAGCGGCAAAAGCGGCGCGACATCGACTCCCACAGTGTCGGCTCCGCTGAGTGCCATCATCCGCAGCTGGCCGATGGCGCCGTAGCCGAAGTCGAGGACCCGTTTCCCGGCGATGCCTTCGAGTCCGTGCGCGGCTGCGATATCGAGGGCTCGTGCATAAGCCAGCGGCGTTCCAAAGCGTCCGACATAAAAGAACTCTTCGTCGATCCTCCGGACCCGCTCGTCGAGCGTGACCTCAAACGGTTCGACCGGCGCAAGCTGGCCCGCCGTTTTGGCCCATTCGCGAACCCACTCCGACTCGATCTGCGGCTGGAGCCGTTCGGCTTCGCCGGCCATCTGTTTCACAATCGAACCCGGCTGGGCCGGATCGGGTTCGTCCTGGGCCGTGGCGGAACTGGCGCCGGACGAAATCAGGAATGCCAGAATCAGGGAGAGTAGCAGGCGTTCGCCGGCAGACCGGACTCGATTGATCGGGAACATGCTGGTTCTTTCAGACAGCAGTTGAATGTGCCGCTGGATTGTAGAGCAGTTGTCCCCAACTGCCCGACCGCGCAATTCAGCATCAGCTCGCCCCAGGGACCGACGGTGAGTGCAGCTCGCAAGAAAAATCTGTTCAGACGGGCGGTTGGGGACAACTGCTCTACATTTCAGCCTCACCGTCGGCCGGAATCCGCCGGTAGTACCGCAACACCAGCCCCAGCAGGATCAGCCCGCCCCCGAACAGCGTCGTCAGGCTGGGAGCGGTGTACTCGGTGGAATGCCGAAACGCCACCCAAACCCAAAACGGCACCAGCAGCGGTTCGAGCAAGAGCAGCGTGGAGGCCTCGTTCGAAGAAACCGTCTTCATGCTGCGGGCAAACAGCAGGTAAGGCAACCCCATCTGGACCATCCCGAACGCAGCCAGCAGCCACCATTGATGGCCGTGGGGCCAGCAACCTGTCGAGAACAGCACGGGGCTGAATGCGACAGCAGTCAGCGCGTGATTAAACAACACGACCCACGCCGGATCGAGATGCCTCAGCCAGCGGAGCGTCAACACCACTCCTGCGAAACAGACTCCCGACAACAGGCCCAGTCCAACGCCTACGGGCTGGCTGCCGCCCGCCAGTTCCGCCGCCAGGATCACTGCGACACCGAGCATGCTGACCCCCCAGGGCAGGCGTTCACCCGGCTTCAGTTTTTCGCCCAGGAACCACCAGCTTCCCGCTGCGACCCAGAGCGGTGCCGAATACTGCAGCCAGATCGAAAGACTGGCTTCGCAATAGACCATCGACGTCAGGTAGCTCGCGTTCATCACCGCGAAGACCGCGGCTGCAACCAGCATCCGCCAGTCCCAGGCCGGTCGGCGGACCATCAACGCGAGGACCACGCAGGCGAACACGGCCCGCCACAGCGCCAACAGCACACCCCGCGACTCGGCCGGCCAGTCGGCGAAGACGGGGGACTTGGCGAACAGTCCACCAAGGCTCCAGAGCAATGCCGACGTCACGATGATCAGCCGGCCGCGCGTGGCGGCAGTCATAGTCGGCTGCTCAGGCATCGCCCTCGGTCCATTCCTTGCGGTGGCCGCCGTAACGAAAAACGACCACTTCGCAATCCTTGCAGCGAAACCCGGGTAACCGGTTGGTGCCCACAAAAGTCGGCGGCGTGTTGGGCAAGCGGTCCGAGAATTTGACCAGCATCGAGCGGTCCGTCCATTCCCGCCAGTAAAGCCACGCCCCAGTGGTCAGATAACCGGGCTTCATTTCGCGCCCGCATTCGGGGCAACAGGGAATTGCGTTTCCGTCCGGTCCATCCGCAATGATCCACGGACGGAATTCAGCCTCGGGCGGTCGCCATGGATCGGAGTCCTGGGGAAGTGAGCCAGGCTGGTTTTGTCCGTCCGCCATGTTCCATCGCCAGCAGGAATTCTGCGCGGTGGTACGGCCGCGGAATCAATCTTACTTCCGGTGCCGGATTCTGGCGCGGTTGCGGCGCTTCTTGCTGCCCTGTTTTCGTCGACCCTTGCCCGTTCGTTTCACACCCACGCGATTGGCTCTCCCAAAGTCACTTCCGACGTACTGGACACACCCGCCGGGCAACGGGCCGACTTGCCCAAACCCCGGAATCTACAGCCCCGCAGTCTAACCCAGCCCCTGGCGGCCGGACAAGCCGCATTCCTGCGTGGGGCCTGCCTCACGCCTGGCCATAAGTGCCGGCCACTGCCGACTACAATTCCCATCCATCACCTCAAAATGGATTGACCTCCCATGTCGGCCCCAGTCACCGACCCAGCCGCAATCATTCGCCACGCCCGGCTCGACCAGTGCCGCGGCCCGTGGCTGGTCGATGCCCAGGGGCGGACCTGGTTCGACGCCACTGCCCGCCTCGGCACCAGCCCGCTCGGCTACAACGCAGCCGCGAACTTCGGCGTCTGCCAGTTCGCCGAAACCTGGACCGGTGAATTAGAGACGGAAAACGTCCGGGGAGTGCAAAACGCCCTGCGAGCGTTGCTGAAACGAACTTCGCCCAAAAACTCCCGCCATGGCGGCCCAAACAACGACCTCGATCCAGGTCTCCAGCGACCGGGTGGAGTGGATGATTTCCAGACCGCGGACCTGATCCGCAGTTACATCGAAGCCAACTGCCTCGACCAGTTTCAGGACGTGGTAGCCAAAACAGGTGCGGCGAGCCTGGAGCACGTTGAAAATCTGGCCCAACGCTCGCCCGGAGTTGTTCGTTCCTGGCATGTGGACGGCCTTGCGATTGATTTGAGTTTCGCCGGAGCCAGCCAGCGCGACGAGTTTGTACTTCGCCTGGCCCGTGCCGGAATCCTGGCAGAACCCGCTGGCGAAGATTCCGTCGCGATCCGGTTCTCACTGGGCTGCCGGCCCCAGGACCTCAACTGGTTCTGGGACGTTATCCGCGCCGCGGAACCATCGACGGAGCCATTCGGCAGACGACCGATGAAGGTGCGGGCCCTGCTCGAAAGCCAGGGGTGGCCGCGTGAAGTGGATGCGCTGGTGGCTTTTCAGCGACAGCTGATCGATTGCAAAAGCAGCCCGGCCTGTCTGAAACCGGACCAGCGCGCCGCAGCCGTCACCCACTACCTGGCAGAGTGCATTGCCGTGACTTCTGCCACGGATGCAATCGTAACGCTGGTCGATTCGGAAAGCTGGCCGCGGTTCCGCGATCGGGTTCAGGTGATCCAGGCAGAAGTCTACGAACCGGCCCGCAGGACGTCATTGCAGACTTTCGATGCCCTGATGGCTTGCCCCGTCCACCATGCAATCGTTCTGGAGCTGGATGGCAAACTGATCGCCATTGTCTTTGCGGCGTCATTGAGCTGTTTTCCCAACGAACGCGGGACGCTCGACGATCCGGCACGCGCTCGGCCCGATGTGATCTATGTCGCCGACCTGACCGTGGACGCCGGGTTTCGCGGTGGTCTGGGACGGATCATGAAACAGGCCATCACGCTCGATGCGGTGCTTGCCGGGCGGGAAGCTTTCCATGGCCGCAACCGCGACCGGCTGGCCGCCGGCATGTGGGCCATCAACCTCGGCCTTGGCAGCTATGAACTGAAACACCTGGTGGACGACTACCCCGACGACAAGCCTTTCCGGGACTGTATCTACTATCGCTGTCCGCTGCGCTGGGAACCCGATCAGGCGGCGAAAGTCGCTGCCGAACTGGATCGTTTGGGAGAACAGGGATTCCGGCAGAAAATGTTCGAGTTGGCAAACGGGCGGTAGGGTGCGTGAAACGCACCAGTCCCGTGCAGTGCACCAGTCCGAACCGTGGTCCGCCCGTGCAGTTGGTGCGTTTCACGCACCCTACGTCCTGGACCGGCTTTGATGCAAAATGGAGTTATCACCCACGAATGACGATCATGCCTGACGCCGGATTTCCAGTCATCGACTACGACAACCGCCATTCACCGCGGCAATGGGGCACTGCGCACGGTGAATCATTTCGTGAGGCGATCCGCGAACTCGTCGCGATCCGCACCGGGCTGATGCGCGAGAAAAACGCCCAGATGACGGCGCAACGAATCACCGTGCTGGCGGCCGAACAGTGGCGAATGACAGCGGGGTGGGACGCGGATCTTGCGGAAGAACTGGAGGGCATCGCCGCCGCCGCGGGGGTGACGACGAACGACCTGGTCGTGCTCAACAATTACACCGACTTTCGCGACATCACGCTGCCCGACGAAGGCTGCAGCGTTGTCTACGTCAATCGTGGCGAGGGCCGGGTCGCGGGGCAGACCTGGGACATGCACCGCTCGGCGAAGAACTATGTCTGCTGCCTGCGGGTCCCCTCCCGGCGGTTTGGCGGCGAGACGCTGGTTTACAGCCTGGTCGGCTGCGTCGGCCTGATGGGTTTTAACCCGGCCGGGGCCATGGTCGGCGTCAACAACATCAACACGACTGGAGCACAGGCCGGGATCCTCTGGCCAGTGCTCGTCCGGAGTCTGCTCGAGCAAGCGGGCCATGCCGCGATGTTGGGAGTTTTGCAAACCGCTTCGGTGACTTCCGGACACAGCTACCTCGTCGCTTCGCGCGAACGGGCCGATTTTTGGGAAGTCATGCCAGGGTTGGCCGAGCGGGTGGGTACGCTTGCAGGGGATGAACCCGGCCACCTGTTTCATACCAACCACTGCGAAGGGGCGGCTGCCCAGACCCGTGAGACGCCGCTTTCGGTCAACTCGACCACGCACATTCGCCACGAGCTGATCAGTCGCAAGATCGGGGCCGTCAGCGACCTGAAGGGCGTAGTTGAGTTGCTGGACGATCACGAGAACTATCCCAAGTCGATCTGTTCCAGCTTTCAGGCCAATGCCCAGGACCCGTCGGTGACTTGCGGTGGCGCTGCGGGGAATCTCGATTCA
>JANOFL010000169.1:0-46993 GCA_031405895.1 Planctomycetota bacterium | reverse complement strand
CGACCAGCAGATTGTCGCGAACCAGTCCGTAGAATTCGGCCGGCTGTTTTGCTGCCCGCGTCTGGGCGATGGTATCGACCTGTTGCCTGAGCAGCTCCAGATCGGCAACCGCCTTTTCGACTGCCACGAGGGCTTTGTCGAGCTGTTCGCGGAGGACTTCCGGCTCGCGAATGCTGGATTCATCCAGCAGCGAGAGGTCGATTTCGGCCAGGATCTGGCCGGAGCGGACTTTTTCCCGCAGTTTTTTCAGGTATTCGACGCGCTTGGGCCGTTCCGTGGTCAACCGCTGGAAGTCTTCCTCCAGTTCGGCCTTGTCGGCCTCCAGCATCTGCTTCGCGGCGGCGATCCCTTCCTCGATGAAGGGCCGGAGGGCCGTGATCTCCTCGTCGAGCTCTTCCGGCCACTGGAAACCGGCCACCGCGACGGCTTCGGGTGTCGCGGGCAGCAGGTCGTTGACCCGGTTAAGCTGCTCGCCGGTGGCTTTGCGCAGTTCGTTGATCTTGACCTGCTGTTCGAGGATCCCGTCGCTGACCAGTTCAAACGGCGTCAGCAACATGTCGTCGATCTCGACCTCCAGCCACGGCGGCAGGCCCAGCGTCTGCTTGAAACGGTCCAGCTGGTTCTGGTAGTTCGTGCGCAACGTCAGCAGGCTGGCCTGGGCGTTGTAGAGTTCGGTCTCAGACTGGCGGACCTGCAGCGAGTCGATCCGGTCGCGCAGGAAGAACTCGCGGAACTGGTCGAGGGCGTCTTCGAGCTGCCGGACGTTGAACTCGGAGATGCGAATCTGCTGCTGGGTTTCGAGCAGCCCGATCAGGCCCCCTGCCCCACCGGGAGCGGCGGATGGCAGGCCGAGAAAACTGCCGCCGCGACTGGGGCCTTGCCCAGGCGAACGGCCAGTCAGGACTTGCAGGTGGAATCCCTGGCGGTAGCGTTCGATCTGCCGGACATTGGCCAGCAGCGTGCGTTCGGTCTGGGTCAGCGATTCGAGGACCCGGTCGCGACCCGCCCCGCGGAGGAAGGGCTGGACGAGCGAAAAGTTGATCAGGCTGGTGGCGCTTTGGGTATTGGCTCCGGCGAAGTTCCAGAGGATCGAGTTGGCCAGGCCGATCGTGAAGGTCGAGCCGGTGACACCGAGCTTGCGCAGGCTCAGCCCGCCGCCGTTGGCTCCGAATGCGGCTGAGAGGTTGGAGCGTGAACTGCCCCCGCCACGAATCCGGCCCTGAGTCTCGAAGAACGAGTTGAACCCGGCAAACGTCTGGGTGTCGAAGCCAAACCGCTCCAGCGAAACATCGAGGGCTGAAAGATACAGCTCTTCGCGTTGCCGCTGGTAGTCGCTGGAGTGCTGAAAGGCCAGCTCGACCGCCGACCGCACGTCGATGACGACGAGCCCTTTTTCGTTGCGGGGCAGCCAGGCCGTCCATTCCGGATTCTCGACGTAGCCCGTGTCTCCGTTGGCGTGCCAGTGCGGATAGCCGCTGCGGCCGTCGACGCAGGTCATCAGCTCGTGCGATGTCGCGTCGTCGGGCGGAATCGGCGGATGGTCGCGGGAGAATGGATCGAACATCCGGCTGGAGGGCTGGACGTCCAGTTCTCCCGATGCGGCCGTCAGTCGCGGGTCGTAAACTTTCTGCTGGACCAGGTCCCGGGCTTCGCTGTCCGCCATTCGCCGGTAATAGCCGCGGTGGCAACCCGCCAGGCCACCCGCCGTGAGGACGGCCAGCCAGGCCATCGCAGTGCCGGGAAGCGCGCAGCGGCCAGGCTGGCGATCTCTCCGGGACGTGTTTTTCTTCATTTCCCGGCCCGTGGGGTGCCTTGGGCGCAGCCTTGGCCGTGCGGGATTCCACCCGTTTCTGATGGCTGCATTCAGTTTGCTGACATTGCAGGTTGTCGGGGTTTTTGCGGTGGCAACTTAAGTAGGGGTTGCACCAGCCGGCAGACTCGACCAGCCGCAGAAAGCACTCAATTGCGGGCCGGGGGCAAGTCGATTCAGTTTGTTGACCCCGGAAATTGCCCAATTTATCATGGCAGTTGAGGCATTCGGCCCGGCTCAAGCGACCGACCCAGGGGTGGGTCTGGTCGAGTTCAAGCACCCATTCGCCCGCTTCAAGGCGGGCAGAACTGGTTTCACCGCATGATCGGCTATGTGATCTTCGGGCTGCTGTTCGTTCTGCTGCTCGTGTTTGGCTTCCTCACTGCGCGGAACTGGCACTGGTCCAGCATCGTGTTGTTGGTGCTGAGCTACCTTGCCGCGGTCGCGTGCGCGTTCGGTGCGGCCAAGTCGCTGCAGCTCCGGCGCGACGCAGTCAGCAAGATGGACGCCGCAGTCAAACAGCGTGATCAGCTGAAGAAAGATTTTTCGCTGGCGCGATTCGGCGAAGCCACCGCGCTGACCTACGCACCCACTTCGCTGTATGGCGTCGAAGAAGCCCTCAAGCTCAAGCTGACCGGACGCGGACGGGTCTGGATGAACGGCACGGTCGAAGACGCCGCTGGCAACCGGCTCTACAAATTCCCCGCTGCACGCGACGCCGCGGACCCGAACATTGGCCTGCTCAACAACATCCTGCTCTACGCCTTCCTCGACAACCAGGTGGGCGAGCTGTCGTATCCCACGCGTTTCCTCGGCGTCTTCCGGGCCAGCGACGAGAAAGCCGACTCGCTGTTGCTGACACCCGAACTGGTGGTCAGCAATGACGACTACGTGGCCCCCGGTACCTGGTCACTGTTTGAGAAGATGCCCAGTGACCGCTTCGAGACCTTCCCGCGGCTGAAGGCCGACGGCTCGGCAGAAATGACACTGACTGAATTCCGGACCGAACTGGAAAACACCTGGATGCCGGCCGAAGCCCTCGGGATGGACCGGGCCAGCCCCGAGTACGAACGCCTGATCGACCAGTTTGCTTTCGATGGCCGCTCGATCGGCGAAATCGAACGCTGGATCGAAGAAAACGCCGCGACCCGGATCAGCCAGCGGTTCGCGCCCGATCCGGAAGAAGTTCTCGTGCGCTACAAATTCAACAAACGGTCGAACCAGCCCTACACCGTCGATGGCCAGGGCAACCTCGAAACCGACGGGCCCTTCACGCTGCTTGGCGAAGCGATCGATCCGGGCCTGAAACTCGGCAAACAGGTCGAATTCAATCCGGACGACGAAGTGCTCGTCGACCTTCCCAACGCAACCGGCTACCAGGCCTCCGAGCAGAACGTGATCGCCCCCTTCACCCAGCGGGAAGATGTGACCGAGGTCGACCGGGTCTACCGTCGCCGACTGTACGATTTTCCGTCACTGTTTGCCGATCTCCGCCGCCAGTCAGTGGACTTCGTGAAGCGGACCGCGACGGTGACGCTGCAGAACGAAGTTCAGGCCAAGGCCCTGGCTGACGCCCAGGGACAGATCACTTTCCGGGACGACGACATTCGCAAATTGCAGGCCGACAACAGCAACCTGCAACAGGATGTGGCCGAGATCACGCGCTTGCTGGACGCCCGCCGCCTGGAACTGGACACCATGAGGCAGGAAATCGCCGACCTGCAGCGGCGGATCGAAGCCCAGCGCCGCCAGCGCGATGGCGAACCCGTCGCTTCCAGGTAGGGTGCGTGAAACGCACCGCGGGAACGCATCGACCTCAATCCCCTTTTGACAACTGGCAAGCCTTCGCTGGCCGGTTTAGCATGGCGGCTTGCCATTCTCGCTCCTGAACTCCGCGCTGGAAGTTCCATGTTGTCATTGTCCCGACTCTGGCTGCCCGCGTTGATCGCGGGCTGCATCGCTGCCGTCGCTGCCGCGCAGTCCACGCCGCCAGCCGAGGACCAGATTTTCGCGTTTACCGGAGCACGGATCATTCCCGTCGATGGAGACGAGATTGCGAACGGCGTGCTGGTGGTCGAGGATGGAAAAATCTCCGCTGTCGGAAGCGCCGACGCCGTGGCGATTCCCGCCGGCGCGAAACAGATCGACGCCACCGGCCACACGATCATGCCGGGACTCGTCTGCACGCACAGCCATGTCGGGGGAATCGGCGGAGCCGACTCCAGCCACCCGCTCCAGCCCGATGTGCGGATCCATGATTCGATCAACGTCCGCGATTCGGGATTCAAGCGGGCCCAGGCGGGCGGCCTGACCCTGCTCAACATCATGCCCGGCTCGGGACACCTGCTCAGCGGACAGACGATCTACGTCAAGCTGCGCGATGCCAGCACGATTGACGACTTGATGATCCGGGCTGATGACGGCTGGATCATGGGCGGACTGAAAATGGCCAACGGGACCAATTCGATTCGCGACAACGGTCCGTTTCCCGGCACGCGCGGCAAATCGGCGGCTCTCGTCCGCCAGCTCTTCATCGAAGCCCGCGAGTACCGCGACAAGATCGCCCGCGCGGCCGGCGACCCGGAGAAAATGCCCGACCGCAATGTCGGACTCGAGGCCCTGCAGGAAGTTCTCGCCAAACGCCGCGTCGTCCATCATCACACGCACCGCCACGACGACATCCTGACCGTCCTGCGGATGGCGGTCGAAAACGATCTCCGCGTGGTCCTGCACCACGTCAGCGACGGCTGGAAAGTCGCCCCGCAGATCGCCGCCGCCGGCGTCCCCTGCTCGATCATCGTCGTCGACAGCCCGGGTGGAAAACTCGAAGCCCTCGACCTGTCGTTTGAAACCGGGGCGGTGCTGGAAAAAGCCGGCGTGCTGGTCGGTTTTCACACCGACGACTACATCACCGACTCGCGGCTCTTTTTCCGTTCGGCCGCGCTCGCCGTCCGGGCAGGCATGTCGCGCGAGGGTGCCCTGAGAGCCTTGACCATCAACGGCGCGAAAATGCTCGATCTCGACCAGCGAACCGGATCATTGGTCCCGGGCAAGGACGCCGATTTCATCCTGCTCGACGGCGATCCGCTGAGCGTTTACACCAAAGTCCAGCAGACATGGGTCGAGGGCCGCCTGGTCTTCGACCGCGCTGACCCCGCCGACCGGCTCTACGCCACCGGCGGTTACGGAGCCGGGCACGACCAGTCACCCTACTTCTGCTGTTTCCACGAAGAGATGATGCGGCTGCTGGGTTTGCAGGGTCAATGACCGGCCAATCGTGGCGACCAGGCTCCCGCCTGGTTTGTGCGAGGCCATTCGGATCAACGCGACGCAGGGTAAAAAATGACAGCCGCCACCGATGTTCGCCTCGCGATCGCAGCCCTGATGACGGTTGCTTTCGGCCTGGCATCCGCCGGACAGTCAGCCCGTGCACAGCCGCCTGCCGAAGTCCCAGCCGCGGAACCCACGCACCTCGCCGTTCGCGGCCAGACCATCTATCCGATGGCCGGTCCGCCGATTGCCGACGGTGTGGTGCTGATCGAAAACGGCAAGATCGTGGCGATTGGCCAGGCCGGCGAAATCGCCGTGCCGCCAGGTTACCGCGTGCTCGAAGCCGCCATCGTCACTCCCGGGCTGATCGACGGCCATGCCACGGCCGGCCTGACCGGAATCTACAACCAGAAGCAGGACCAGGACCAGCAGGAGAACAGCGCGCCGATCCAGCCCGAACTTCGCGCGCTCGATGCCGTCAATATCCGCGAGGAGCTGATCGGTTACCTGCGCAGTTACGGCATCACGACCCTGCACACCGGCCACGCGGGCGGACAACTCGTTTCCGGCCAGACGATCATCGTCAAAACCACCGGCGCGACGGTGGATGAAGCCCAGCTGGTCAGCCCGGCCGCGATCGTGGCGACGATCGGCGCGGCGGCCAACCGCGACGAAGGCTCGCCCGGCACGCGCGGCAAACAGATGGCGATGCTGCGGCAGGAGCTGATCAAGGCCGGCGAATACGCCGACAAACACGCCCGTTTCGCACAAAAAGATCCGTCCGATCCGTCTGATCAGGCTGATTCGTCCGACCCTTCCGGCAAATCCGGCGACGACGGGTCGCCGCCCGCGCGCGATCTGCGGATGGAATCACTGGTCTCTGTCCTGCGCGGTGAATTGCCCCTGCTCGTAACCGCCAACCGGGCCCAGGACATCGCGACGACGCTCCGCCTTGCCGAGGAGTTCAAGATCCGCATCTGGCTCGATGGAGCAGCGGAAGCCTATCTCATGATCGATCAGATCAAGGCCGCCGGGATTCCCGTCTTCATCCATCCCAGCATGGTCCGGGCTGTCGGCGAGTACGAAAACCTCAGCTTCGAAACAGCGGGCAAACTGGTGACGGCCGGGATTCCCGTCATCATGCAAAGCGGCTTTGAAGGTTACGTTCCCAAAACCCGCGTGGTGTTGTTCGAGGCCGCCCTGACCGCCGCCAACGGACTGACCTTCGAGCAGGCCCTCGCCACAGTGACTTCCGACGCCGCGAAAGTTCTCGGCATCGCCGACCGCGTCGGAACCCTCGAACCGGGCAAGGACGCCGACCTCGCGCTCTACGACGGCGACCCGTTCGAGTACACCTCGCACTGCGTCGGGGTCATCATCAACGGCGTGGTGGCTTCAGAAATCAAACGATAGTGTTTGCCGGCCGGGCATTCTCTTCTCGTGCTCGTAATCCCGCTCCTGTTTCTGGTCGCCGGAAGAACGCACAAAACCGATTACGAGTACGAGCACCGCTGCGTTGAGCACGAGCACGAAAGGACGTGAGCCTGGAACTCGCTTCAACGGGCCACGCTGCTGTCTTCCATCCGCTGGATGTACTGCCTCAGCCGTTCGTTCTCGTCGCGAACATTTTTCAGGGCCAGCAGGTTCTCGACCCGTTTGAGCAGCTCCAGCCTGTTGACCGGCTTGGCGAGAAAATCGTTGGTCCCCGCGTCGACCGCCCGCTGGATGTCGCCCAGTTCATTGAGCGCCGTGACCATCAGGATCATCACGTTCGCGGTTTGTGGGTCGGACTTGAGCTGCTGACAGACTTCAAAGCCACTCAAACGCGGCATCATCACGTCGAGCAGGATCAGGTCGGGCTGGAAACTCCTGACCCGGTCGAGCGTCTGCTGCCCGTCGGTCGCGAATTCGATCTCGCAATCCAGCGCGACCAGGAACGCCTCCAGCAACTCGCAGTTGGCCTGGTTGTCGTCGGCGATCAGGACGCGGTGGCGGGCAGAGTCGGTCATCGGATTGGTTCGCCGGGTTGATCAACGTGGGATAGGCTTCCAGCCTGTCGGCCTTGCTTGCGCGAACGACAGGCTGGAAGCCTGTCCCACGCTATTGTGCCGCATTCACTCGTCAACCGGCAAGCCGCTGGTTCACTCTTCCGGTTCTTCTCTCACCTGATTGAAGCTCTCCAGTAGTCGCCGCCCGGATTCGATCGCCCAGACCAGTTCCGGCACCAGCTGGCCCGTCGTCGCCGCTGGAAACCAGCGTGGTGTGCCGTTGATCGCGACCAGACCGCCAGCCCCCTGGCGTTCGGCCGAGCAGACCAGCAGCCACGTCCCGAAAAAATGCCCCGCAATTGCCGGCTGCAATGAAACGAAGCCGCCGTCTGCCAGCCGCCGCAGGAGCCGTTGCATCTCGGCCGGGTGAGTGCTTGAGAAATCCGCTGCGCTGACCGTGAACAGATCTTCGTGGCCAGCCGCCATTCCCGCGAAGGCCGCGAACAGGTCCTCGCCCGTCATCCAGCCCGCGTCGAACAGCAGTCCCTGCACCGACGGCCCCACCAGTCCGAACGAACTGAACTGGCTGCCGTACTCGTAACGGAACAACAGGCACTCAACCGGCTGGTCTTGCCCTGGCCAAAACAGCGCGTGCCGCTCGACCAGTTCCGTCCGCGAGGGAGCGAGCCCCATTTGCGCCGGCTCCGCCAGCCAGTTCACCAGCCGGCTCTCGGCCACCGCCACCTCCGAGCGTTGTTCCTCCGGGATCGATTCGAGCAGTCCGAGTTCCCGCGCGAAGGCCAGCACCCGCAGCCGCGCCAACGGCTCGCCCGCCAGCCGCACCAGGGTTTCGCGCCCGGCCGCCACATCCAGCCGCGCCAGCGCCGCCGCCGCCTCGGTCTGCACCCGGCGATGGCGCAGCCCGAGCGCCTGCCGCAGACCGCCTTCCCCGGCGCGATACCCGCATTGCCCAAGCGTGTCGCAAAGCGCGATGCTCAGCGCGACCGAGTGGTTGATGTTTTGGCTGATCGCCGCAGCATCCCCGCCGGGTGGCAAGTGTCCCTCTTCCACCCGCAGCAATCCCTGCACGACGGTCGGCAGCAGCCGCGCCAGCCGATCCAGCAATCCGGTCGCGGCATGGACCGCGTCGAACTTTTCGCGAAACCGGAAGTTGCACAGATCGAGCACCGCCGGGGCGACGACCGGATCAGCCAGCGTTCCGGCAACCAGCCCGGCCAACAACCCATCTGGCAAATCGCTTCGCCGCAGCACTGGCCCGACGACCCGGTCGATGCCGGCGACGGCTTGGGGAGGACGGGCAACGATCGCGTCCGCCCATGCCCGCAACGACAACTCCGGTTGCGGCAAACTGGCCAGCCACATCAGCCAGAGAGAGGCCAGCAAAGCCTCGCGCGGCGTAACGCGCCACAGTTCTTCGATCAGCCGCACCCGTTCGGCCAACAGCTCCCCGTCCAGCGGCGAACCTGTCTGGGAACCGCCGGGGTCTGACGCCAAATCGCGCAGTCCTCGGAGCGATTTGGGGTCTGACCCCCTCTCTTCGCCGGGGTCTGACGCCAAATCGCGCAGTCTTCGGAGTGATTTGGGGTCTGACCCCTTCTCTTCGCGGTTCCCGGACAGGCTCTGCGAACCCACAGTTTGGCTGACCAGTTTGGGCAAAATCTGCAACAGTCGCAGCTGAACTTCTTCGCGAACCAGCTCGCCTGAATGTCCACTCAGCCGTTCCAGCAACTGGTTGACCTCGTCTGCCGCCAAGCTGCGAGCAATCGCCGCAACCGGCTCGGGCAGCGCATCGGCCGGAGCCAGCAGACGCTGGATCAGCTGTTCAACCTGTAAGCTGCTGGCGTTCAATCAGCGGTCCTGGACCGTCGTTCACGTTGACTCTTTCAGGACAAAAAACTACCCTAACTGTCAATCCGGCGCAATGCGGCAGGCTTTGACAGGCCCACCCGCCAGGCTTGTTTTGGTCGCGGTACTCGCGATCTTTGGCAATCAACCGGTCAGACAAGAAAACAGTTTCCCGGAGATTGGCTCCGGAAGCGTCGGCGAGGGACGACACTCCCTGGCTGGCGACTGGCGAACGTAGCGGTTCGCCCCGTGCCGTGAGGTACCTGCCTCGGGCGCGCAGTGACTGACAGCAAACTCAATGGAACCAGCATGACTTCAACCGCCGCGGCCGAACCGGCCGCGATCAAACGCAAACAGCCTCTCAATTTCGCTTCGCTCGGCATTCGACAGGACCTGCTCGATACCATCGCCGCCGTCGGCTATGAAAAGCCGACGCCGATCCAGGCCGCCATCATCCCGCTCGCCCTGAAGCAGCTTGACCTGGTCGGTCAGGCGCGGACCGGAACCGGCAAGACTGCCGCTTTCGCGATTCCGATCCTGCAGCTGCTCGATCTGGCCCAGGACCGGCCCCAGGCGCTGATCCTTGCGCCGACCCGCGAACTCGCGGTCCAGGTCGCCGGCCAGTTCGAGAAGCTGGCCGCCGGCTCCGACGCGCGGGTCGTGACGCTCTACGGCGGCAAGCCCATGCAGCCGCAGATCAACCGGCTCCGCCAGGGAGTCAGCGTGGTGGTCGGGACGCCCGGCCGCGTGCTCGACCACATGCAGCGCCGCACGTTTGATCCGTCGGGCGTCAAGTGCGTGGTGCTCGACGAAGCCGACCGGATGCTCGATATCGGCTTCCGCCCCGACATCGAGCGGATCCTCCGTCAGTTGCCCGCCCAGCGGCAGACGCTGCTGCTCAGCGCGACGCTGCCCAAGCCGATTCTCGAGATCGCCAAGCGTTACATGTTCCGGCCCAAGCTGGTCAATTTCTCCGGCTCGGAACTCTCGCTCGAAACGATCGACCAGTCCTACCTCCGCGTCCACGCCGACATGAAGTTCGACGTGCTGATGAAGCTGATCGAGCGCGAGCAGCCCAGCCAGGCGATTATCTTCTGCCGGACCCGGCTGCGAACCGAGTGGCTCTTCCGCAAGCTGCTCAAGGCCGGTGTGCTGCAAGGCGTTGGCACGATCCACGGCGACCTTTCGCAGTCAGCCCGCGAACAGATGATGGCCCAGTTCCGCGGCGGCGGGATCAATTTTCTCGTCGCGACCGATGTCGTCGGCCGCGGGATCGATGTGACCAGCATCTCGCACATCATCAACTTCGATATCCCCGAATTGAGCGACGATTACGTCCACCGCGTCGGCCGGACCGGCCGGATGGGCCGCTCCGGGATCGCCTATTCGCTCGTGGAGCCGGTCCAGTCAGGCGACCTCGCGCGGATTGAAAAGCTGATCAACCGTTCGCTTGAAGAAGACCCGCTCCAGGCCTGGGTCGACCAGCAAACCGAGCAACAGCTCGGCATCAAACCCCCCTCCCCCTCCACCACCGGCCCGCGCGGCCGCAAATACCGCAAGGCGCTGTGACGCCCTCCCAGGATGAAAACCGTCGAACCAGTCCAGCTCGCCGCCCGGCTCGATGACCCGGCGGCGGTCGAGGCGTGGTTGCGGGGGATTGGGCTGCGGGATCTGGCGCGGGGGGCGACCAATGTCAGGAATCTCGCGGCGACGCGGCTGCCGGCCGATTTGCTGGCGGGAATGCTGGGGCAGCTGGAAGAGGGGCTTCGCGCGGCGAGCGACCGGGACATGGCGCTCAACTGTTTCGAGCGGTTTTTCCTCGCTGCCCGCAGCCGGCTGGGGCTGGCGGCGCTGATCGACCGCGACCGGTCGGTGATTCCGGTGCTGCTGCGGATTTTCTCGACCAGCCACTACCTCGGCGAGCTGCTGATCCGCGACCAGGAAGCTTTCGACGCGCTACGGATGACCGAAGGCCAGCCCCAGACGCGGCGGACGCTTTGCGGCGACATTGGCAACGTGCTGGACCAGGTGGTCGACCCGAAGATTGCCATGCGGACACTGCGGCGTTTCAAGCAGCGAGAGGTCTTGCGGATCGCTTATGGCGATCTCGTGCTGAATCACCGGCTCGGCATGGTCACCGAGCAGATTTCATTTCTGGCCGAGGCCCTCTGCGAAGGGGCGCTCCAGTTCTGCGACCGGCAGTTGCGAAACAAATGGGGCACGCCGCGGGACGAGGACGGAGCGGAAGTGCCATTTGCGATCCTCGCGCTGGGCAAACTGGGCGGGCGCGAACTGAATTATTCGAGCGACATCGACCTCGTGATGGTCTTCGGCACGCCCGGCCAGTGCGATGGCGGCCGCGGGCGGAGTTGCCAGGAGTATTTTGACGAGCTGACCCGCGAATTCACCCGGCTGATGAGCGAGACGACGCCCGACGGGTTTGCGTGGCGTGTGGATTTGCGATTGCGGCCGGAAGGGCAGAAGGGTCGACTCTGCAACCACTCGGCAGGGTTTCTTCGCTACTACGAACAAAAAGGCCGGGCCTGGGAACGGCAAGCGCTGATCAAATGCCGGGCGGTAGCCGGCGACCGCAAGTTCGGCCAACAGATCATCGACGAGCTCCAGCCGTGGATCTGGCGGCGGTTCAGCCACTTCGACATTTCATCCGTCAAATCGCTCAAGCGGCAGATCGAGCGGAGAGCCGTCGTTTCCGGAGTGGAATCCCGCGACGTCAAAACCGGCCGCGGGGGCATCCGCGACATCGAGTTCACCACGCAGTTTCTACAGTTGCTGCACGGCGCGGCTCTGCCCGAAGTCCGCCATCACAACACGCTCGCCGCGCTCGAACGGCTGCAACGGGCCGGCTGCCTGTCGTTCGACGAAGAAACGCGGCTGATGCAGAACTACATCTGGCTGCGCAAGCTGGAACACCGGCTCCAGCTGCTGGCCGATCTGCAAACCCACCGGCTGCCCGAGAGCGACGACGAACTGGCTCGCGTCGCGCTGCGGATGGGTTATGTCGAGGTCCTCGGCCAGCCGCCGTTAAAGCGGTTTCGGGCCGACTACGACGACATCACGGCGACCAACCGGGGGATTCTCGATCACCTTTTGCACGGCGCGTTCGGCGACCGCGACGAGGGCGATGTGCCGGAAGTGGTTGACCTGATCGATGCGGTCGAAGTGGAGCCAGAACGCGCGGCCGCGGCTCTCCGGCCATGGGGATTCAGCGATCCGGTCGACGCGGCGCGCCGGATTCAGGGACTGGCCAGCGAAGGCACGCCCTTTCTGCCCGCCGGTCGCTGTCGCCATTTCCTTGCCGCAGTCCTGCCGCGCCTGCTCGGCGAAATCGCGAATGCCCCCGACCCCGACCGGACGCTCGGCAACTTGCTCGCGATCAGCGACCAGATCGGCGGGAAGGGTGTGCTCTGGGAGCTGTTTCACACCCAGCCCGCCGCGATGAAGCTGTTCGTGCGGCTCTGCTCGACCGCCGGTTACCTCGGGGGCATCCTTCGCTCCAACCCCGGCATGATCGACGAGCTGGTTGACGCCTTGCTCGTCAGCCAGCTTCCCTCGCGCCAGTGGCTCGAAGCCAGCCTTGCAGAGCTGCGCGCCGGCAGCCAGGACCCGCTGCCGATCATCCACAGCTTCAAACAGGCCCAGCATCTCCGGATCGGCATGCTCGACCTGGTCGGCCGTGGTGAACCTGAGGAAGTGACCCGGGCCTTGTCCGATGTGGCTGATGTTTGCCTGGCCAGCCTCGCCACGTTCGCCTGGCGCCAGGTCTGCGACCATCACGGCAGGCCGCAGTTCGTCGATCCAGCCGGCAAGAGTCGTGATGGCGGCGTCGCGATCGTGGCTTGCGGAAAACTGGGGGGCCGCGAACTGAACTGGCAGAGTGATCTCGACCTGCTGTTCCTGTTCGAATCCGACGGCCAGACGGCGCATCCCGATCCGGCCCGGCAGACGACCAGTCAACATGCATGCAGCCAGTGGGCCAGCGAAGTCACGCGGCTGTTGTCGGCGCGCTCTACCGGTGGCCGGCTGTACGAAGTCGATTCGCGGTTGCGGCCGACCGGCAAGAGCGGTTCGCTCGCCACGTCCGCTCCTGCCTTGCTCCGCTATTTCAGCGACGGTCAGGGCCAGACCTGGGAACGGCTGGCGCTCTGTCGCGCCCGCGTTGTCTGGCAGACCGGGCCAGCGGGCTGGGCCGATGAGGCCGTGCTTGCCGCCTTGGCCAGTCAGCCGTGGTCCAACACGATGGTCGACGATGCCCGCGCGATGCGGCAGCGGCTGGAGCAAAACGCTTCGCCCGAAGACCTCAAACGGGGCCCGGGCGGCGCGGTGGATGTCGAGTTCGTCGCCGAACTGTTGCAGCTGAAGATGCTCGCAAGCGATCAGCGGTTCCGGACGCCGTCCATACTGGAGATTCTGGGATTGGCCGGGGGGAGGGAGAGGGCCGATGGTGCGTTGCACGCACCCTACCTCAGGCTCGCGGCCGGATTTCGTTTTCTTCGACGTGTGGAGTCCTGCCTCCGGCTGTGCGAAGAGACTCCGCGGCACAGCCTTGCGGGCGACAGCGGTCTGGCTCGCAAAGTCGCACTGCTGATGGGGCTGCCCTCAGGTGGCGACCTGCAAGAGCGGCTCAACGCGTGTTTCGAGGAGGTGCGTGGAGCATTCGAAGAGGCAACTGTGGGTCTGAGGGAAGAAGTTGGACAAAAAGATCCTGGACAAAAAGAGAACGAATGGAAAGGGAAAAACTAAAGGCTGGGATCTGCTGGCTGTGCCTTTCCTGTCCCCGACCTTCCTGTCGCCAAACCTCCGGCCTTGAGTGTTTTTGTCCTCAATTTTTTTGTCCAACTCCATCTGTTTCCGCGCTCTTGGCGTGAAGCCCCGCTGGCACGGCTGTTCGCCAATCCATTGTCGCGCCCGACGCGAGCGTCTCTTCAACCAGTTCGCCGCTGACGGGATCGATGTACATCCGCGTGACTGAACTTTCCCCCAGCACTGCAAGGCCATCCCGCCGCACGATCAGGGCCGTCCTTTCGTCGATTCCCCAGCCGACGCAGCCCGGGTTTTGGCGGACGGCGATCCGGAGGCGAGGTTGGCGTTTGCGGGCGAGGAAGTGCTGGTCGGCGATCCCGCGCGGGAGCAGGTCAAAGCCGCGGGCCATCTCGGGTTCCTCGCGTCCGCCAGCGATCATCACCCGGGTCTGGATCGCCGCGCCTGCCGAGGTGCCGCCGATCACACCACCCCGTTCGAGCAGGGCTTGCAACTCGGCCTCGACCGGCGTGTCGAGGAACCGCTCGGCCAGCACGGCCTGGTCGCCACCGCTGAACCAGACCGCTGTCGCTTCGCGCAAGGCGGCCAGAAACGGCTCGCTCGCTGCTGTCTCGCGGTCGGCGGCGTGCATCATCCGCAGACTCTTGAAGCCCACCGGTTGCCAGTCCTCAAGGTAGTACTGTTCAGCGTCCGGTTTTTCGGCGTACTCGGAAGCCGTCGGAACAACGACCAGCCGCCCCTCCGCGCCGCCAGCCAGTTCGACGAAAGCCTGGCGAACGTCATCCGGCGTGCCGCCGCCTCCAACGATCACCAGTCCGCCCGCGTAGGGGAACAAGTCGTCAGCCTGGGCAGCGGCCCTGGGCACCTCGGCGGCTGAACCGGTGGAATCAGTTTCCTGTGCATTCAGGTGACCGGCGACGAAGAGCCAGATCACAATCGCGGCCCGAAACTGCGACGATGGGGCACTCACGAAAAACTCCCTGGGCGAAAGCCGTTTTGTGGACTGGCGATATGATACTGGCCAAGGCATCCGGGGTTTGCTTCCGGATTCTGTCCGAACCGCACCGGCAGGAGGTCAATGGGCGTGACATTTTCCATGAAGTCTGTTTTGTTGCGGTCGCGGCTGGCCAATTATGCAGCGGCACTTGCAGCCTTCGCTTTGACAATCGCTGCGGCCCTGCTACAGGCCCAGTTGCCGGAAGCGTCAGCCGTTCGCGATGTATCCGAGGTCGTCGAGACCTGGCAGCCGGCCCAGCACCTCTATGTCAAAGGCGACCTCGGTGTCTCGCCGCAGCAGCTTTCCACGCTGGAAGGCTGGCTCGACGAACATGCCCCGCACTGGACGGTGGTCCTGCTGGAATCGGCGGACGGCGAGTCGTATGGTGCGCCCGATGGCCGGACATTCTTCGGCATGGACGCCGTGGAGTACGCGCTCGGGCATGGCCTCGCGAACCAGACCGGCTTTGGAAGGCTGGAACATCCCAGGACAGGCGAGACCGACGGCGCGGTCTTCGTCCTCTTTCTGCGCGAACGCAAATTCAGCTACTACGGCAGCGACGCCCAGGACCGGCGCGAACTGGGCGAGTCGCGCTGGGTCGGCTCGCTTGACCGCGACGCGATCGACGCGATGCGGAACGGCGGCCGGATCGTCGACGCCGTCAAGAACACCGTCGGCCTGATCAACCGGCGGCTCGACAAGTCGATCGCCGACGAAGAGCGGGCCGCGGCCGAGGAACAGGAGCGGGCCCGCCGGGCCCAACTGGAACGCCAGCGCGTAATGGCTGCGACGCGTGAGCGGGCTGCGGCGATCCGCGAGAAACTCCTGAAGGACCTCGCCGCCGATGTGGAACAGTTCTGCCGCGACAATCCGGCCGCCGCGGCAGCGCCGCTCGCCAACCCGCCCGTGGAGCGTTGGCAAAAGGAACTCGTTGCCGCTGAACTGCAGTTGACCGAAAGCAGCGCCCGCGCAACGGCCCAGAAAGTCGAATCCGTCGCGGCCGAAATCGAAGCCCACCGCAACCAGCTGGCGGCCCATCGCGGCTATTCCCGTGCGCTGACGCCGATCCGCCAACGCTGGGACAATATCGCGTTCAACGAGAACTCCGCGGTGGCCGATGCCGAATCGCGCAAGGCCGAGGAGTTGCTGGCCCGGGCAGAGTCCGAGCACGCCGGCGGCAACCCGGCTTTCACGAAAACACTTGCCGAAGCCGTCGCCGCGATTGAACAGGGCGAAGCAGCAATCGTCCAGGAAACCGAACGACTCGCAACGGCCACGGGCCAGCGGCGGGCCGTGCGCCGCGCACTTGGCTGGACCGGCGGTGGATTGCTGGCCCTGCTCGGCGGATTGCTCGGCATTTTCAACTGGCGACGTCGCCCGGCACTTCGGCGAGCGTTCGAGGCCTTCGAGAAAAGCTCGGCTGTCATCGGCCACGAACAGCAGCAGCTGGACGACCTCGCAAAGCGGGTTGCCGCGCTGTTCCCGGCCGATGCCCAGGGGCGCGACAAAGCATGGACCGGCACGACGCGCGAAGTCGCCGATTCACTTCAACAGCAAATGGCCGGGCTTCAGGCACTCGCGGGCGAAGGGCAACGGGTCCTCGATCGGGCCGCGGGCTTGCTCAACCCCGGCAATCCGCTCGCCCTCGCTGCCAACATGGTCAGCAGCTCGCGCTATCTGACTTGCAGCAATCTGCTGGTCGAGCGGTCGTGGAACCGGACCGTGGCGACGGGCAGCACAACAGCCCAAACAACGGAGGGCCTGTCCGGCAACCGCCAAGAGAAGGGGTCAGGTACCGATTCGCTTCGAAGACTGCGCGAAACGGTACCAGACCCCGGCGGTTGGGCGAATCTGACGGAGTTCATCGGCGAGTGGGCCCGCCGCCGCGAGTTGGCGCTGGCCGCGGCCGAACGGCTGGAACAGGGACTCATCGGAGCACCGGCCGCCGTTCAGAACCTGCATGCCGCCATCGCCGGGTTGACCGAGCACAAACAGAAACTGCAAACCGCCGCGCGCGGGGATGGATACTTCGCCCTGCCAGCATTGGAAAAATCGCTGCTTCCCGCCGCCCAGGTTGCGTTTAACGCAGCCCGGTCAGAGGAAAAAACGGATCCGGTGCGTGTGATAGAAGAGATCAGCCCGCCCGGTTTGCAACAACTCGCCGACGGCAAACGGATCGCCGAAGCCACCGGCCTGCTCCGCGAACAGGTTTTTCCGCAACTCGATGCGGCATCCGACCGGCTGCGCGAGCTGGGCCGCAACATCGGCTGGATTGAACAGGAGGTCCGGGCCCTCGGTGAACGGGCCGACCGGGCACTTCAGCAAGCCACATCCGGGCCGGCCACCGATGCCACGATCTCTCTCGAATCGGCCATCCGCGACATTGGATCGCGGGCCACGCGGAGCGCGGAACTGGCGGCGGAAATCCGCGACCGGCACCGGACCGGACTGACCGGTTGTGAACAGGAGGTCAAGTCCGCGCGCGAGCGCGTTGCCTCGCGGCTCAAGCTGGCGGCTTCGGCCAGCCTGTCGGAAGCCGGCCAGCATCCGGGCGAGCGGCTGGAGTCAGCGGCCCGTCAGTTGGTCGCGGCCGAAAGCGCACTCGACCGCGGCGACCCGCTGGCGGCCACGCAGGCGATTGCGGCCGGCAACGATCTGGTGCAACAGGCCCGCCAGCTGGTGACCAGCACCGAGTCGGCTCTCGACGCTTTTCCCACCGCGCTTGCTGCCGCGCGGCAGCATCACGACGCGACTGCGGGCCGTTTTGATTCAATCGCCCGGCAAATCGAAACCGCGACAAGCCAGTACGCCGCCACGGCACTGGTCATGGCACCCTTGGCCGAAACCGACGACGTAGAACTGGTGCTCGATCCGGCACCCGCCAACATTCCGCTCAGCCAGCTGCTGGACGAGGCCCGCGCCGAAGCGACTGCGCGGGGCCAGTCGCTGGGTGAAGCCGACCAGTCGTTTCGCGCGGGCCGGGTGCTGGAGGCGAGCGCGGTCGTCCAGCAGTCGGAAGCCGGCCTGCATGAAATCGATGGCCTGCTGCTGCAGTTGACCCGGCACTGCGAGTCGCTTGACGCGACCAGCCGGGCCAGCGTCGAGAAGTCAGGTCAGCTCGCGATGGAACTGCAGAGCTTCGCGTCCCCGGCTCGCGACTCCCGCTGCGAACAGTCGACGATTGAGCTGCATGCGGCTTTGGTCGCCGAAGCCGCGACGCTCGCTTCCGGACTGGGCAACCGGCCTGTTGGGCGCGATCCGTTTGCCGATGCCGGCCAGGTCGCGCGGCTGGAGCAGCGGTTTGAATCGCTCCGCGCCACGGTCGAGAGCGACTTCGCGGCCTTTGCCCAAGCCGGACTGGCTGTCCGCGGCGCGGAGGATGAACAGGAAGCCGTCTACCGGCTGGTCGACCAGTCGCAGCGCGACCAGATTCCCGACAGCGCCACGATTGCGCGGTGCGCGGCCGAAGCGAAACAGCTTGGCCAGCGCGTGGCCGCGGTGCGCAAGCAGTTCCAGCAGCCGCATACCGACTGGCAGGCGATCCAGACCGGCGCCGCGCGGCTGAACGCCGATCTGGGTGTCGTCGCGGGAACGCTGGTGCGTGAGCTCCAGCTGGCGGGCCAGGCGGCGGAAGATTTTCGCAATGCATCGGCGGCCGTCTTTCGCGCCGCGCGGTGGACCGGTGCGCATGGCGTTTCAATTCACGGCGAACCTGGCTCTGCCGAACTCGAACAGGCGCGGCGTGTGCTGGCTGGCGGCGATTACCAGGGCACCATCGACAACTGCCGGGCCGCGGCGATGCTGGCCGCCGACGCGATCCGGATCGCCGAACTGGCGGTTGAGCACAAGCGCCGCGAGCTGGCCGCAGCAGCCGAGGCCGCCCGCCAGGCTGCCCGTTCACATTCGTCCAGCTGGGGCAGTGGCCTCGACGGCATTTCAATCGGCGGAGGCAGCCGCAGCGGCGGCGGCAGTTTTGGCGGTGGCCGCAGCTGGTCCAGCGGTTCCTCCGGCGGCTCGTCGAGCCGCTCTTCCGGTGGCGGATCGGGCTTCAGCCGGTCGGGGTGGTGAAGGCCGGCTGGCTACCGAACTGAAAACGTCACCGGCGACGTAGTGGAACTGGTCCCTTGCAGGTCGCGGACTTCGAGCTGGGCCTGGTAGTTGCCGGCGGGGAGCTGGCCGACTTCAAAGGGGACGTACATGAAGAACTCGGGGCGGCGGGATAGCGCGTAGTCGTCGAGCGGCGGGAAGCGGCTGTCCTGAACGACGCGACCAGTGGGGTCGGTCACCACAAGGCGGCTTTCCAGCATTGTGCGGAACGACTCGCTGCCTTCGCGCTGGACTGGCGATGAGACGAAGTTTTCCAGCTCGCAGTAAACGAGTACGGTCTGTCCAGGCGTCAGGGTTGCCGACGGCATCGGTTCGTAGTCGCCGTAACCGCGGATCTCGGTAGTCAGGGCCGGGCGGTTGGCACGAAGTGCAAGTGGCAACGGGGTTCGCGGCGTCGAAAGCTGCTGGTTCGTTTGACCGGCAGGCTGGGTCATGGCGGGATTGGCCATCAAAGGCAACGGCATTCCGTTGATCGCACCGGCCAGGTCCATTGCGGTCCGGGCCGGGTCAAACGGCCTTTTCGCATTCGCACTCAAGCCGTTTTCCGGCGGGCTGAACGAGGCTGGGATCGCGGCCGCAGTTGAACGATTCGGGGCGGCCTGCTGATGGCCGACCGGTTTCACCTGACTGTCGAAGCCGGACGGCGGCGGATTGAAGCCGGTGGCCGGATTTCCGGCAGGTCGGGTCGGTGGGTTGAAGGGGAGGATTCGCGCCGCGGGCTGGTCGGGATTGGCGACCGGTGGAGCGGCGCCGGACGGCTGGCTCGCCGGAGTGCTGCCGGTCATGGGCGCGGCGGACGATAAAGCCGGCTGGCTCCAGGGACTTTTCAGCGACGAGTCGACGCGGATTCCGGCCGCGCTGGCGGACTGCCCCTGGTTGGCTGGAGCCGACGTGGTCGATGACTGCGCTGGAGGCGCGGACGTGCTGCTGGAAACCTGTGGTGCCGACGACGTGGCGCGAGCGGGGAGATGGGGCTGAGGGGCCCGGGAAGTTGCTGCCTCGGCCGCGGACGGTTGCGAAGAAGCCGGCGGGGAGGGGCTATCATCCGCCGTAACGCGAACCTGCATTGTGGTCCGGACCGGGTTCATCGTGACACTGGCTGGCAGTGCGGCCGGAGGTGGACTCGTGGCCGGAGCAGCCTGCATTGCCGGCTGAGTCGCTGGCGGCACTTGGCCGGCTGGATTGGATGCAGTGCGACGGCTGCTTGTGGATGGATCGATGGCCGGTGCAGCAGCGGGCGGGGTTGATACGGGCTGAGACGGAGGTGCCGAAGGCGGCATGACCTGAACCGTTTGCCGCGGGGCTACGGAAATGGCTTCGGGCTGCGGCGCGGTAGTCTGGTTCCGGGAGGCCGGACGCTGCATCGCCGGTGCAGGCGCGGCCATCGCAACGGCTGGACTGTCTGTTTCGCCCGGCAACAAGTCGGCCTCGGGCAGCACGGGAAAGCGGAACGCGGGCAGGCCGATCACTTCACCCGGAGCAGCAAACTGACCTGGCGCGCCGTGTTGACAGTTGCCGTCGCAAAGACTGGCGTGGGCACCGCTTGTGGGTGGCGATTGCGTCTTGGCCGATTGGGCGACTGGAATCGAAGCTCCGTCCTGGGTTTGCCACGCGACGGGCGCGACCTGGCCTTCACCAGGAATCTGCATCGGGTTGCCGGGACCTGGCGGCGCGAGGCTGGCCGGATCGAGCATCCCGCCGTTGCCAAGCATCCGCTGCCGGTTGGCCACCTCGTCGCGCATCGACTGGGGAGCATTGGCGTCCGCGGGATCGAACGGGTACTGGCTGGTTCCGTCGTTCGCCGGGCGGACATTGGCCGGCGGGTCGGCGGCCAACTGGCCGTCCTGCATGATGGTGGGCTGCGCCATGTCGGCGGGCGAGCGCTGGCCAGGCATGCGGTTCTCGGCATTGAACTGGCGATTCATCGCCATCCGCCGGGCGTTGCTGCCCATCGGTGTGCAGCCCAAGCTGACACCCAAAATGATCGAGGCCAGAGTTGCCGCAATCCACCAGCGATTCGCATTCCGTTGCGTCACGAGTCCAGCTCCTTGCGGACGATGAGTGCCTGGGCGCCCAGCCTCTTTTTCGAGCCTTGGCGCGCGGCCCGGCCGGACCGACCGGGGGCGGGATGTTAGGAGGTTTGTCCGGCCGCTTCAAGGCGTGCCGCAATGAATACAGGCAGCCATGCAGTTAATTGCAGAGATACCAGCACGCAGCGCAAGCAAGTGATCTTGTTGTGTTGGCCTGTTTCTTCCGGCGACTGTGGCAGAGAGTCTTGAAGAAATGTTCGAAAGCCGGTTCCGCATTGCGCCTTTTTCCGGCGACGAAAGATCACTTGCTTGCGCTGCGTGCTGGTATTCCGGACGTGCTGGTATTCCGGTTGGCGGAAAAGTGGCGATGTCCCTTCACGCCAGCCAGAAGATCAGCTTCTCCAGCGCCAGCCGGCCGCGATCTTCGCGGGAATGGGAGCCTTTCAGGGCGCGGTCGATTTCGAGGAGGACCGCGGAGAGTATTTCAACGCGGGGCCGGCCCAGTCGCCGCATGCGGGGTTCGGCCCGCTCGAGTTCGCCGCGGAAGTTCTTGAAGCCGGCCTGTTCCAGCGCCGCCCGCATCGCGTTTTTCCCCCCGCCGCTCCGGTCGAGATTGCGCATCGCCTGCGAATACCGCCGCAGTGACCAGGCGAGCTGGGCGAACAGGCCGAACGGTTCTTCACCTGCGTGCAGCAGCCGGTCGAACAGCTGCAAGGCGATCGCGGGCTGGCCTTCCAGTGCTGCATCGATCGCTTCGTAAATCGTCTGGCTTCGCCACCCGCCGACAATGGACTGAAGTTTCTGCCGGTCGACAGCTTCGTTCTCCGCGACGCTGACGCCAATCCGGGCCAGCTCCTGATCGGCCCGGCCGAGGTCTTCGCCACAGAGTTCGATCAACAATCGTCCTGCATCGGCATCGAGGCGAAACTGGTGAACGATCGTGGCTCGTTTGGCCAGCCATTTACCGACACGGGCGAAGTCGGTTGAGGCCGACCAGCCGCTGCCCGTCTGCGGCAGGTCACAGGCGATCTGCCAGCCCGTTTTTTCGATCTGCTTGTAGAGCCGCGTGTTGGCGGGCCAAGCCGAAACCGTTAGCACCAGCGGCACCGGCCGGCCGGTGTCGGTCACAAGACCCTCAAGTCGCTCGCGGTGCCGTTTGACGAAATCGTCGGCATCGCGGACGAGAACGAGTTTGCTTTCGCCGCCGAAGAGCGATTGGCTGCGCAGCTGGTCGGCCAACACCGGCCATTCGACGGAGTCCCCCTCAAAAGCCACAACGAACGGGTCGCTTTCCGCGCTGCCATCACCCGTGAGGTGCTTCAGGGCAAGGCACTGAAGATACCGCTGCGGACCGAACAGCACGACCGTCCCTGGCAGCTCCGGCCGGGGCGAATCGAGGACTTCTAGCGCGTTGGTCGTACCAGTCATCGGCGGTTGGCGGACGGCTCAATGGTAAGCCGTCAGTGTACCGCCTCAACGTGGGACAGGCGTCCAGCCTGTAAGTCTGAAGCAATTATCTTTGAGACAGGCTGGCAGCCTGTGCCACGTCAGCGCAACGGCTGGACATCGATGAACCGGCCGCGGGGGATCAGGCCTTTGAGATTGACCGGCTGGTCGGTCGTGCTGGTCGCGATGTTGCCCGCCGCGTCGGTGACATCGAGCCGGAGATGGACGCGGTCGGGGACCTGGCTGTCGGGCTTCCACGCGTACTGAAAGTGATTGGGAATCCCGTCGCCGATCAGGGTCCACGGCCCCTCGCGGCCGGACGACCAGCTGAGCCGCACCGGGCCATTGCGCAACATCGCGTCGCTGGCTTGCCACTGGATCACCAGGTTTCCCGCTTCGGCACCACGTCCGCAGGGAGCGCCGGTCAGTCGCGCGACAGGTGGATCGAGGTCGATCGCAATCCAGAGGTCGGCATCGTCGCCACGGGCCGGCGCGCGACCGGCAAGTCCATCCGACGTATGAAAGACGATCCGGAACCCGAAAAGGCCTGCCTCGTTCATTTCGACCGGGAAGGGACTCTCGTTGTCAGTGTCTTCGGCCCAGGCCGTCCAGGTCTGGCCCTGATCAGAAGTCGACCAAAGCACGACTCTGGAAATCTGACCCGGGTCAAGCGATTCCAGGCTGTAGTCGAGCCTGAACCGCCGCGAGTTCACATACCGGATGCTGCCCATCCTGCCTTCCGGCGAACGTAGAGCAGTTGTCCCAACTGCTCCTCCCCCGTCCGCAGCTTCGCCCGCTTGTTGCGAGTGGCCTGTCCCGGCGGGCTGCGGAACCATCGACACCGGCGTCGCCATCACCGACTGTGGATCGCGTTGTGGTTCAATGCCGGGCCGGCCTGCACCACGATCAGCCAGATTGGGGCTGGACGGTTCCTGTTCTCCCTGCAACCAAGGCCGGTAATCGGGGGCTTGCGGCTGCCCTGAGGCAATGGCCGGCGCTCTTCCGCTACCGCCAGCCGTCGTGCTGTTCCAGGCAATGGATGGCGCGGCGCCGGGGCTGGTCAAAGGCGACGGAATGGATGCGATCTGTCCGGTTGCCCCATAGAGCTGCGGCTGGGTCGCCTGATCGGGAGCTGGCAACCCGGAATCACCGACAACGGGGCGCTGGACAGCCAGGCCTTGCGGGCCGGGACTCTGCGTCGTCGAAGAAACTTCAAACAGCCCGCTGTTCTGGCCCGACGTGTTGCCGTTCGTTGCCTGCAGTCCGGGAGCCGATTGTCCCAGCTGTCCGGCCGTCGGCCCGTTGAACGGCAGCGCGATCTGCCGCTCTTCAATCGCCTGGTTGCCAGCGATGTCGCTCACGGCGAGCTGGACCAGGACCTCGGCACTGCGGGGCTCGGGCCACCAGGCGTACTGGTCGGCGAAGACATTGTCCACCGGCTCGGTGACGGGCTGGTAAGGCACGCCCAGCCATTCGTTGCCCGTGTCTTCCGTTGCGATCAGTGGCCGAAACGCAATCCGCGTTGCCTGCGGGTCAATGTGCTCGTCTTCTGCCCGCCAGCGGCAAGTGATCCGGCCGGAAGCATCCGTCTGGATGCGAAAATCGAGCTTCGGCTGAACCGTGTCGACAATGATCTTGAGCTCGGGCCGCATCGACCCGGCCGGATGAAGTTGCCGATCCCGGTCAAGTGTCCGGATCGCGAACCAGTACTCGCCGTCGCCCCGGCTCTCGAACGGGAACTCGGTCGCGCGGGCCGGCTGGCGCGAGTGAAAACTCCAGCTCTGTCCGCGATCGCGCGACACGTAAAGCTGGACTTCGACGTAGCGTTCGCCCGGATCGGTGACCGAGAACGGAATCCCGAAGGCTCGCAGGTTGGTCCCGATCCGCCGCTCCGCTCCGCTTCCCGGCTCCCGATCACCATTCCCTGACTGTCCGCCTGCCACGGACGCCAGCAGGCAACAGACTGTGCCGAATGCGATCTTCCATTGTCCGGTTCTGGCCAGCATCGATCCGGTCCCCTGTCACCTTCATCCGTGGGGCGGCTCGCCCGGCTACGGAGCGGATTGCCGCATGATCTTTATCGGACCGCCCGACCGCCGACGGGTTGAAGATGGCCGGTCGTGCAGTTGATCCCGGTTGGCCAGAAAGGGCCGGATGCACAGTGGAAACAGGTTTTCCCGGCACGGTTCATTGGCCTCCTCGATTTCAATGCTGGCCGGGATTGCCGGCCGGTCTTGCGGTTTTGGCGGTCACCGCCTTTCGGGACGGCCACAAGGGAAGTTCGCGGTGCGTTGTTTGGGTTTGCACGCCTATAATGCGTGCCGGGTGACCTGGATGGTTGCCCACTCGGGAGCACGGGATTGCGGATTGGGCAAGATGTTCAAGTCGATACGTCAGTTCTGGGTCGAATCGATGGAGATCGACGCCGTGCGCTGGGTCGTCTGGGGAACGATCCTGCTGATGTTGCTGGCGGTGGCGATCTACGTCGTCGGCAAGTTGAGAAGCATGTTTCATGACACGACTCCCGACCGGCAGTCCTACCTTGGCTCGTTTCGCGACCTGCGCGACCAGGGGCTGATCGAGGATGATGAGTACGCGAAGCTTCGCCAAAACCTGACAGGTGACGGCGGCGGAGAGCAGGCGGCGGGACGCGAGACGGACCGGATGGCCGGCAAGGAACACCTCGACCGCGCAAAAAAAACCGGTTCGGCGAACTGAGCGGCATACGATCCGTAACTATGGACGCATATCGTTGGTGCCTGGACGCGTGTCCGGCCCGACGACTGCGAAAGATATGCCCGGCCGGACGGCTGTGCCGGGTGGAAACAGGGCAGTTGCCGGCCAGAGCGGCCGGGATGTTCCGGATATGAGCGGGCGCGATGACCCAGCACAGAATCCGGGGTGTGATAGCAGATAACAACGTTTGCTCGAAGGTGCGGGCAGGGAAGCTTCACCGGCCGGGTTCGCGGTTCGCGAATCCGTCACCGGTTTTCGGGCCACAACCAGATGATCCAGCAACGGTTGGTTCTGAAAACCAGGAGCTTCCATGCCCGCAGGCAACGATTCAGGCGGTACGCGCCGCACGGGTAGTGCCACCCGCAAAAACGCGCATTGTTCGTTCTGTCGCAAGAGCTACCGCGAAGTAGGCCCGCTGGTCGAAGGACCAAGCGACGTCTACATCTGTGGCGAGTGCATCGAGTTGTGCCAGTCCATTCTGGACCAGGAACAGCGGCGCCGCGGTCCCACCAAGCAGCTTTTCACCAAGATTCCGACACCGCGCGAACTGGTTGCCAAACTGGACGAGTACGTGATCGGCCAGCGGGACCCCAAAAAGGTCCTGTCCGTCGCCGTCCACAACCACTACAAGCGTCTGACGCTTGGTGTGGAAGGGGGCAGCGAAGTCGAAGTCGAGAAGTCCAACATCCTGCTCGTGGGACCGACCGGCAGCGGCAAGACGCTGCTGGCCCGGACCCTCGCCCGGGTGCTGAACGTCCCTTTCGCCATCGGCGACGCGACGACGCTGACCGAAGCCGGCTATGTCGGCGAAGACGTTGAGAACCTGCTGCTCAAGCTGCTCCACGCCGCCGACTTCGACATCGAAGCCGCCCAGCGGGGAGTCATCTACATCGACGAGATCGACAAGATTGGCAAGACGAGCCAGAACGTCTCGATCACGCGCGATGTCTCGGGTGAAGGCGTGCAGCAGGCCTTGCTCAAGATGCTGGAAGGCACCGTCGCGAACGTCCCGCCCCAGGGTGGTCGCAAACATCCCGAACAGCAGTACATCCAGATCGACACGAGCAACATCCTGTTCATCTGCGGTGGAACGTTTGTCGGGATCGAGGACATTGTCCGCCGCCGCCTCGGCAGCCGCACGATTGGCTTCGGCCAGAATGCCGGTTACCGGGCGATCGGAGACACGGCCGCGATCCTTGCCCAGGTCACCAGCGACGACATCCTTGAGTTCGGCCTGATCCCCGAACTGATCGGTCGCCTGCCGGTGGTCAGCAGCCTCGCGCCGCTCGACGAGCCAGGCCTGATCCAGGTCCTGACCGAGCCGAAGAACGCCCTTGTCCGCCAGTACCAAAGCCTCTTCCAGATGGAGAACTGCGACGTCAGCTTCACCGATGGCGCGCTGAAAATGATTGCCCAGCAGGCCCTTGGAAAGGGCACCGGTGCCCGCGGCCTGCGTGCGATCATCGAGCGGGTCATGCTCGACTTGATGTATGACTTGCCCGAACAGCCGAAGGGCAGCAAGTTCGTGGTGGACGAGTCGGTTGTCGCCGGCCAGTCCGCATGTTTCACAATGCCCGAAACCCGAAGTGCCTGACGCCGCAAAAGCCTGTTTGTGAACCGCCGGGGTCTGACCCCCTCTCTTCGCGGTTCCCGGACAGGGTCCAACTTCCTTCCAGCAACCGTGGAATTGAAAGCCGAACGGTGACTGCGATCCGACCCGGGTCCGGTCCGGCAGACTCGCCCCTGCCCGCCAGCCGCCGGCCGCTACTACCTGTCCCGCTTCATCGACCTGCATCTCCTCCGCATTGCCCGCCTTCGAACCTGGCTGAACGGCCAGTCAACAGAGACAGTCCCCGCCAGCGGTACCACTGGCGGGGACTTTTCTTTTTACGTGGGACAGGCTTCCAGCCTGTCGTCCGAGGGAATTGCTTCCCGCCTGTCACTCCGCGATACCCGGTCTGACTCGCCGGCGCATTGCGTGTTCAAGTCTTTGAATCCGTCAAGGCAGGGGCCGATCTCAAATTTCAAATCTCAAATTTCGGGAATCAGTGCGCCGAAACCGGCAACCCGACCGCGCAGGGCCCAGTCCAGGTTCCCAACACGTCGCCTGGTTGCCGTCCGGGCCGGGCTGTGGCGACCAGGCTCCCGCCGGGTCGTTCGCTTAACGGGATGGCCGCCCGCCAGATTTCGCGTTCCTCACCGGTCGCCAGTTTTCCGCCCGAATCAAGCCAAGATGTCGGCCGGCAGCACGAACTGGGGATACGAAAAATAGCGGCCCGCGCTGGCCCTGACTAACATGTGAACGTGCCCCAAACGCCGTTCGTTCTGCCTTGCCGCGACCCCGTCGCGGCAGGGCAGAGTGACCGTTTCTGGACTTGCCCGACTGGCGACTGCCATCGGCCAGGTTCTTCATCCACGGGAATCGCATGGTCGAATTCTGGTCCACCCTGTTTCTCCCTACCGTGCTGCCCACCACACTCCTGCTTGGGGTCGTGCTGCTTTACTGGCTGCTTGTGGCAGTCGGGGCGCTCGGCACGGATCTGCTCGAACTGGATCTCGGCCTCGACACGGACGGCATCGACGCGGTGCCGGTTGGCGTCTGGCCCGCGGTCCTCAACTTCCTGCATCTCGTTGAAGTACCGGTGACGGTCGTCGGGTCGGTCTTCGCCTTGCTCTGGTGGACGACCACGATGCTCAGCCACCAGTGGTTCCGCCCGGAGCTTGGCCCGGTCAAAGGCGTCCTGCTGCTGGCTGGCTGTGCCGTGGCGAGCCTGATCGCCACGAGTTTCGCCATCCGCCCGCTGGTGCCGCTCTTCCGCAGCCTCAACCGCGAGGACGTCGAGCGGCTCAAGCCGGGCGACATCGCCCAGGTCTCGACCAGCGAAGTCACCGATTCATCCGGCGAAGTCACCATCCAGCGCAACGGCCCGCCCGTTGTGCTGTCGGCCCGTTGCCGCGGCGCACGGCTGCCGCGCGGAGAATGGGTCCGGCTCGTCGAATACCAGCCCGAAACCAGTACCTGGCTCGTCCAGCTTGCCAAGAAACCCGAGTAACACCATGAGCATCCTGATTGCACAGCTGGATAACCCGACGCTTTATGTGGCCGGGGGAATCCTCCTCGTTCTGTTCATCCTGTTCGTGATTGTCATCCTGAAATGCTTCCGGACAGTCGAACAGGGCACCGCGCTCGTTCAGAACGGGGCCAACGGCACCCGGGTTGGCTTTTCGAAGATGATCAGCCTTCCCATCGTCCACCGCACCGAACTGATGGACATCTCCGTCAAACGGATCGAGATCGACCGCAACGGCCATGACGGGCTGATCTGCAAGGACAATATCCGGGCCGACATCAAGGTCGCCTTCTTCGTCCGCGTCAACAAAACCCCCGAAGACGTCGAAAAAGTTGCCCAGTTCCTCGGCTGCAAACGGGCTTCCGACCAGGCCGCGCTCGTTCTGCTGTTCGAGCCCAAATTCTCCGAAGGCCTGAAATCGGTCGGCAAACAGTTCGACTTCGTTGATCTCTACAGCACGCGCGAACAGTTCCGCGAACAGATCAAGAAAGTCATCGGCACCGACCTCAACGGCTATGTCCTCGACGACGTCGCGATCGACTACCTCGAACAGACCAGCCTCGACCAGCTCAACCCCAACAACGTGCTCGACGCCGAGGGGATCAAGAAAATCACCGACCTGACCGCCCGCGAACAGGTCCTCGCCAACCAGATTCGCCGCGAAAAGGAAAAGACGATCACCAAGCAGGACGTCGAGGCCCGCGAGGCGATCCTGAACCTCCAGCGCCAACTGGCCGAGGCCGAGGAAAAACAGGCTCGCGAAATCGCGGAAGTCCAGGCCCGCCAGCGGGCCGAAGCCGAAGTCGTCGGCAACCAGGAACGCCAGCGCTCGCAGCTTTCCCGGATCAGCGCCGACGAGGAAATCGCCATCGCCGAAGAAAACCGGCTGCGGACCATCATCGTTGCCGCCAAAGCCAAGGAACGGACCGACAAGGTCGAAACCGAACGGGTCGAGAAGGACCGGATGCTGGAAGCGACTGAACGCGAACGAGTCGTGACCCTCGCCCAGATCGACAAGGAAAAAGCGGTCGAAGTCGAGCGCAAGAACATCCAGGACGTGATCCGCGAACGGGTCATCGTCGAACGGGCCGTCGTTCAGGAGGAGGAAAAGATCAAGGACACCCGCGAGTTCGCCCTCGCCGAGCGCAAGAAACAGGTCGCCGTTACGGCCGCCGAAGAACTGGCCCAGCAGGCGCTCGTCCAGACAGTCCGCGCCGCCGACGCTGAAAAGCAGTCGAGCCTGCTGCAGGCTGAAACCATGAAAGTTCTCGCCGACGCCGGGAAAGTGGCGGCCGAGAAACAGTCCGAGGCCAAAAAAATGCTCGCCGATGCAGTCCGCGTCGAAACGGCCGCCAGTGGACTCGCCGAAGCCGAAGTCCTGCAGCGCAAGGCCGAAGCCGAGGCCCGCGGCAAAGAGGCACTTGCCCTCGCGATCGGCAAACAGGGCGAGGCCGAAGCCCACGTCCAGCAGCTCAAGTTCTCCGCCGAGGCCAAGGGCATCACCGACAAGGCCCATGCCATGAAACTGCTCGATGGTGTCGGCAAGGAACACGAGGAGTTCAAGCTTCGCCTCAGCAAGGACAAGGACGTCGAGCTGGCGGCGATCAATGTCCAGGCCAATATCGCCGAATCCCAGTCCCGGATGCTCGGTGAAGCCCTCAAGTCGGCCAACATCGACATCGTCGGCGGCGACAACGAGTTCTTCCAGAGCCTCGTCCGCTCAATCACGGCCGGCAAACAGATCGACCGGCTGGTTGGCGAAAGCCGCGTCCTGACCGATGTGAAACAATCGCTCTTTGGCGGCGACGCGAACGACTTCCGGGCCGAAATCCAGAAGTACATCGACCTCTTCGGCGTCAGCAGCAACGACCTGAAAAACCTCTCGATCGCCGCCCTGCTCGGCCAGTGGATTCTCCGCTCGGACGACGGCATCCGCCCGCAGCTCGAAGCGCTGCTCGGCAAGATCGGCCTCGCCGGCCTCGGCGAACGCAAACCCGCCGACCTCGGCCTGACCAGCGCGGTGAAGGCGCTGAAGGGTGGCAAAGGCTGACGGCCTTTCCACCACTTCCCGTCAATCGGGTCAATCAGGTCAATGCGGTCAATGCGGTCAATCAGGTCAACTCTGAAATCTCAAATTTCAAATCTCAAATCTGATCCGCACCTTTGTCCTCCTCCCCACCTCCCTCCGCGACGCCGCCTCCGCTGCCACCTGAGGGTGCGGCCGGACAAGCCCTCGACCGCGGCCCTTACGAAGTCATCCGTGGCCGGCTGGCCACCCAGGCGGACGAGCTTCGCCAGCGGATGCAGCGGCTCAACGACGCCCGCCGCGAAGTCTTTGGGGCGATCCCGACCGAGCTGCTCGCCACCGGGCGGATCACCACCGCCCATAACTGCACGCCGCGCGACATCACGCCGGTCGGCAACCAGTTTGTGCTGGGCTACAACGTCCACCTTGGCCTGAAATCGGAAACCGGACTGACCGATGTCTTTGCCGTCCACGAGTTGCGGGGCCTCGAATTCCACGAACAGCCGCTCGACCTGCTCAATGCACAGGCCTTTGTGAGTGACTTCCGCCAGGTCTACAAGTACTACCGCGGCACCCAGTTCCTCCGATTTCTCGCCGCGCCGCCCTATCTCTACTTCCTGTTCCAGACTGGCAAATCGCCTTCGGACGTCAAGGCATTCAAGTGGATTCTGCGCGATGCGGGGTCTGACGCCTTTTCGCGACAGGGGTCTGACGCCGGATTGCGCAGTCTTCGGAGCAATTCGGGGTCTGACCCCCTTCTTCGTCGCGAAATGGTGTCAAACCCCATTCCGGCAGAAAACCAGGTGGTCCTCGAGTACATCGACAACCGCAGCGAGCACGATCTCAAGCTCCCACCGCAACACGACTTCCTCTGGACCCGCACTCACCGCGACCTGCACCGTGGTGGCCGGCATCCGCACATCTCGATCGAGGACGTCATCTTCGTCGAAGCGGTTGGCGGAGACCTGACGATCAAGGTCGAAGACAACACGGCCGACGGGGCCGGCATTTACCGCGAGCCGGTCGACGACCCGGACCAGACGCTCGACGACGCCGAGATTTTTTATGCCCTTGTCGGCAACATTGTCCTGCTCAAAATCCGCCCCTTCCGCGAAACGGCGTGGCGCTATCTCGCCTTCAACCGGCGGACCCAGACCGTTCAGCGAATCGACACCATCGGCCAGGCTTGCGTGCGGCTGCCTGAAGACCACGGGCTGATCTTCACCAACGGCTACTTCCTCCAGACCGGAGAATTCCGGACCTACGAGTCGCAGCTCACCGACCTCCGGTTCGAACGTCGCATTCCGGCCAGCAACGGCGAAGACCATCTCTACGTCTTCTACAGCCCCTCCACCGGGCAGTTCGTCCTGCTGGCCTACAACATGATCCAGCAGCAGGCCCAGCCGCCGCTGCAGTGCCACGGCTTCTCATTCTTTCCCGACGGCCGGATGGTCGTCTTCCGCAGCGACTCCCAGCCGCAAAAGCACCACGCCCTTCAGATCTGGCAGACGCCGTTCGTCGCCGAGGGCCGCAACCCGACCGTCAAAACCGACAGCCCGCTTTGCCGGATCGGCAACCGGGACATCGTCCGTGGTCTCGCCGAGTGCCAGGAGATTTTTACGCTCTGCACCAAGGACGATGCGTGGGAAGGGCTCTATATCGAACTCGTCCGCCGGACTACCAACCTGCTCGACGCCCATCAGTGGCTGGGTGAAGCCGCCGCGATGGACACCGCCACGACCCTCCGGCAAATCCGTGAGACGGCCCAGGCGGCGATCAGCGAGTTCGAAAAAGTTACCCGCATCCGCACCCGCAACCGGGGACAGTTCGACGAGACAAAGAAAGCCGTCGACGCCGCGATCCGCCAGGCCGCTACGACTCGCTGTGAAAACGTCGACCAGCACGTCGCCGTCCTCGCCGCGCTGCGCCAGTCCCGCGGCCAGCTGATTTCCCTGAAAGAGCTGAAGTACATCGACCTCGCCGCCGTCGACCAGCTCGAAAAAGCCGTCATTGGCCAGACCGAAAAGCAGTCGCTGGCCTGCATCGGGTTTCTCGCCCAGCCATCGGCCCTCCAGCCCTGGCACCAGCAGATGGCTGTCCACCGGTCCGCGATTCCGGGCATCGCCACCGCCCTTGACGGCCGAAAACTCGACGAAGCCCTTGTCCGCGAGTCGGGTGAACTGCAACTGCTGATCGACATTGTCAGCAACCTCAAGATCGACGACACGCTCCGCCGGACGCAGATCATCGACGACGTCTCGTCGATCTACACCGAAATCAATCAGGCCCGCGCCGAGCTCAAGAACCGCGTCCGCGACCTGCAGTCGGTCGAAGGCTCGGCCGAGTTTTCGTCCCAGCTCAAGCTGCTCGGCCAGGCCGTCATCAACTACCTCGACATCTGCGACACGCCGCAGAAATGCGACGAGCTGCTGACGAAGATGATGGTTCAGGTCGAGGAAGTCGAAGGCCGCTTCGCTGAGTTCGACGAGTTCATCGTCCAGCTGGCGGAAAAGCGGGAGGAAATCCGCTCGGCTTTCGACGCGCGAAAACTGCAGCTCAGCGAAGCCCGCAATCGCCGGGCCGCGGCCCTGGTCACCGCCACTGAACGGATTCTGACAGGCATCCGCGGTCGTGTCGCCAGTCTCGATTCGGCCGACGCGATCCACAGTTTCTTCGCCGCCGACCTGATGGCGGAGAAAGTCCGCGACCTGATCGGCCAGCTCCAGACACTCGGCGAATCGGTCAAGGTCGACGACCTGCAAAGCCGGCTAAAAACGGCCCGTGAAGAAGCCGTCCGCCAGCTTTTGGACCGCAAGGAACTTTTCGTCGACGGCCAGAACGCCATCCGCTTCGGCCCGCACCAATTCACGGTCAACACCAGCCCGCTCGACCTGACCACGCTGGTCCGCGACGGGCAACTCTGCTTCCACCTCACCGGCACGCGGTTCATGGAACCGCTCGCCAACCCCGAACTGGATTCGCTCCGCGACGTCTGGGACCAGGAAGCGGTCTCCGAAAACCGCGATGTTTACCGCGGCGAGTTCCTCGCCTGGCAGGTCTTTCGCGAAGCCATGGGGGCTGACGGCGGATCGCGACCGGGTTCTGACGCCAATTCGCGCTCCCGGCGCGCCGGGATTCGGAGTGAATTGGGGTCTGACCCCCTTCCGGTTCCGCCCGGTCCCCTCGACGTCGCCGCGCTCGCCGCCTTTTCTTCCGAGCAGCTGCTCGAGCACGTCCGCCATTTCGCTGCGCCGCGTTACCGCGAGTCATACACCAAGGGCGTCCACGACCACGACGCCGCACTGATCCTCGCGGGCCTCGTCAAGTTCCAGCTCACCAGTCCCCTGCTCCGCTTCGACGGCTCGACGCGGGGTCTGGTCCTCATGTTCGATCAGGTCACGCGACAGGCAGATCATTTCATCGAGTTGGACGCGGCCATTTCGAGGAACGTCAAAGGGTTACGCGAGCAGATCGGTTCGCTTGCCGCCGCCAGCCAGCTCGGCCTCACGAACCACGGCCGGAATAGGCTGATCGGACTCGTGGCTGAACAGTTCAGAAGTTTCCAGCAAGCGTGGCGCGGCCGTTCAATGGCTCCTCCTGCACCCGCGGCTTTGGGTGGCGAAAAGGGGGCGAGGGGTGGGCTGACAAAAAGTGAGCCTGAGGCGCTGGCCGAGACCGCTGATTCAACCTTTAACACAAACCCAAGGAAATCGGCTAGCGCCTCAGGCTCACAAGAACTCGCCGTTTTGTCAGTTGGGGCTGGGGGTGAGGGGCCGACCGCGCAACTCTTCCATTCAGTTTCCCCTGTTGCGGCCGCAGAACTCTTTTTCGAGTCGATCGCCGCAGGCAAAGCCATCGTCAGCGAAGCAGCCCTGATGCTCGCCACCGAAGTCTGCGCGGCGATGGGCATCGCATCGCTTCCCTCCGCGGAGATCGCCGGCTGGCCCGGCCGGGTCGAAACGGCTCGTGACTGGGTCGCGGCCAAAGTTGCGGGCCAGAATCCCGTACCGGCCGATGACTTGCTGGACGAAGTCGCGGCGGTGATGGCTCTCGGGGGGTCTGACCCCCTTCCGGGCCCAGTCGCTCACGCTTCCGGCTCGTTGCTGGATGCGGCCCCCAAAGTCAATCGCCTCGCTGGTCAGGGTCGCGTCGAAATCGGCGGCCTGCTCGGTGACCACCCGCAGATTGCCGGCGGCAAGTACACGCTCGACTTCGCCGGCTACTTCCGCCGGATCGAAGATTTCGTGCGCCGCGTTCAGCCCCGATTTGACCAGTTCCACCAGCTGAAATCGGCCCTGATCGCTGCCCGCCGCGATGAACTGAAGCTCGGCGAACTGCAGGCCAGGGTCTTGACCTCCTTTGTTCGCAACCGGCTGGTCAACGACATCTACCTGCCTCTGATCGGAACCAACCTCGCCAAACAGATCGGCACAGCGGGCGAACAGAAGCGCACCGACCTGATGGGCATGTTGCTGCTGATCTCGCCGCCGGGCTACGGCAAGACAACGCTGATGGAGTATATCGCCAGCCGGCTGGGGATCACTTTCGTCAAGATCAACGGCCCCGCCCTCAGCCACCGCACCACTTCGCTCGATCCGGCCGATGCTCCCAACGCCGCCGCCCGCGAAGAGATCAACCGGCTCAACCTCGCCCTCGAGATGGGCGACAACGTGATGATCTACGTCGACGACATCCAGCATTGCGATCCCGAGTTCCTGCAAAAGTTCATCTCGCTCTGCGACGCGACCCGCAAGATCGAAGGGGTCTGGCGCGGCAAGTCCCGGACTTACGACCTTCGCGGCCGCAAAGTCTGCGTCGTGATGGCTGGTAACCCTTACACCGAGAGCGGCGAGAAATTCCGCATCCCCGACATGCTGGCCAACCGGGCCGACACCTGGAACCTCGGCGATGTGATCGGCCAGAATCGCGAAGCCTTCGAGCTGAGCTACATCGAGAACGCCGTCACCTCGAACCCGGTCCTCCAGCGGCTGGCGTCCGGCTCGCGCGACGATCTCTTCACGCTGATCCGGCTGGCCGCCGGTGACGAGTTGTCCGGGACAACGCTGGAGGGGAGCTTTGCCGCCGACGAGATCAGCGAGATCACCAGTGTCCTGAAAAAACTGCTCCGCATCCGCGGCGTCCTGTTGCAGGTCAACCGGCAATATATCGACTCGGCCGCGCAAGCGGACGCCTACCGGACCGAGCCGCCGTTCCGGCTGCAAGGCTCCTACCGCGACATGAACAAGCTCGCCGAGCGGGTCTTGCCGATCATGAACGACCAGGAGGTTGAGCAGGTGATCCTCGACCATTACGTCAACCAGGCACAGACTTTGACTACCGGCGCGGAAGCCAACCTGCTCCGATTCCGCGAGCTGCTTGGCCTGCTGTCACCCGAGCAGGTCCAGCGCTGGGACGACATCAAGCGGACTTTCCGCCGCAACCTGGTTCTGGGCCAGGCCGGCAGCGACAACGCTGCGGCGCAGGTGATCGCCCAGATCGCGACGCTCGGCGAGGGGTTGCACGACATCCGCAAGGCCGTCGATGCGGGGATGCGAAACTGGCTCGGACAGGCCGAAAAGTCCGCGGCTGACCCACTCCGCCAGCTCACCCTGACCAGCCTTGGCGGCGCGGCGGCCGAACTGACCCGTTGCAACACGGCCCTCGACCAGATCCGCATCGCCCTCGCCGCGCTCTCCGAAGCCGCCACCCTCCGCGCCGCCACACCGGCTCCAATAGAGGTCAAGAACAGCGTCCCGACGATCTTCCTCGAGATCATCCGCTACCAGCACGAGACCATCGCCCAGTGGCTCGACCCGCTCACCAAACTCTCCGAATCCCTCCCCGCCGCCACACCCCTGGTCAAGGCCGCGAAAAAAGTCTCCCGCAACTACAAGAAAGTCATCGACCAGCTGGAGGCCTCGGGCGAACCCGATCCTGAGTAGGGTGCGTGGAACGCACCACTCCAATCGGGTGCGTTCCACGCACCCTTACTCTCAATTCCTAATGGCGGAAGCAGCCCGCATAGGAGAACACCGGGAAGGCGGGGCAGGCTGGTTAGCCTTGTGCCAGTTTTCACTTTCCCTTCTAATCCCCGCGAAATCGGCGACAGCCAGGCAGTTGCTGGCTGCGCCCAAATATTTCACGGCCCATTCGCTGAATCGTCGCCATGTTGACCGCGATCGTCATTGTCTGTGTGGTGGGCTACATCGCGATCGCGCTGGAGCATCAGCTCAAGATCAACAAGGCGGCGTCGGCGCTGCTGATCGGGGCCGTTTGCTGGACGCTTTACGCGGTTGACTACCAGAACCTCGTTCCCGCCACGTCGGTCCCGCACTGGTTCTCCGAACATGCGACCGAGAACGGGGTCTCAGCGGCCGAGATGCCGCGGCATTACCTGACGGAAGGGAAGCTGCTGCCACTGACCGGCGAGATCGCCTACATCCTCTTCTTCCTGATGGGGGCGATGACGATTGTCGAGCTGGTCGACGCGCATGAGGGCTTTTCGATCATCACCAGCCGGATCAAGGCCCGGAAGAAGAGCACGCTGCTCTGGCTGATTGGCTGGATGACGTTCTTCCTGTCGTCGGTGCTGGACAACCTGACGACGACGATTGTGATGATCTCGCTGCTGCGCAAACTGATCGCCGACCGGCCGACGCGGCTGCTGTTCGTGGGCGTCGTCGTGATTGCGGCCAATGCGGGTGGGGCGTGGACGGTGATCGGCGACGTGACGACGACGATGCTCTGGATCAAGCAGAAGATCAGCGTGGTCCCGGTGATGCAGGACCTGTTCCTGCCGAGTGTGGCCTGCCTGCTGGTCCCGCTGATGGTGCTCAGCCGCTTCATGACGGGGGATCTGACGGATGTCCCGGAAACACGGCAGGGCGAGATCGACAAGGGGATCAAGGACTGGCACCGCTGGACCTTCCTTGTCCTCGGCCTGGGCGGGCTGGTCAGCGTGCCGGTCTTCAAGGCTTACACGCACTTGCCGCCGTTCATGGGGATCGTGCTGGTCCTGGCGATCCTCTGGTTCGTTTCGGAGATGATCAGCCATACGCTGGACGAGACGATCCGCACGTCGACCGGCGTGCTGGCGGTGCTGAAGCGGGTCGACATGTCGACGATCCTGTTCTTCCTCGGAATCCTGTTGGCGGTCGGTTCGCTGGGGGCGATGGGAACGCTGCAGAATCTGGCCGCCTGGCTCGACAAGGTGGTGCCGAATCGCGACATCGTGGCGGTGTTGATCGGTCTTGTCTCCGCCGTCGTCGACAACGTGCCGTTGGTGGCGGCCGGGATCGAAATGTACGAGCTGCCGATGGACCACCGATTCTGGATGCTGCTGGCGTATTGCGCAGGAACGGGCGGGAGCTGCCTGATCATTGGCTCGGCGGCGGGCGTCGCGGCGATGGGCTTGGAGCACATCCACTTCCTCTGGTACGCGAAGAAGATTGCCCCCTGGGCGCTCCTGGGCTACTTCGCCGGCGTCGCCGTGTTCATCCTGCAGCACTGGCTGATGGGGATGGCAGGATTCGGTGCGGCGGGGCCTTGAGTTCCTGTCTCAGACTGGCCAATACCAGCCCGCAGCGCAAGCTAGGACCGCCATCCTCGTTCCCGGGCTCCCGCCTTGGACCGAGTTGGAACTGGTGCGTTGCACGCACCCTACCGGTTGCCCTCGGCGCGGAGCTGGCGGAGCTGGTCTTCGACCGTGCGGATGGCGGGGACGCCGGTCAGGTCGCCGTTTGACAGGTCACTTGATTCCAGACTTGTCCCGCCGTCGTCCTTGCGGTTGGGCCCAACGCTGTAGACCTGGTAGCTGCCGGCCTTGGGCTTGAAGACCAGCGGCTGGCCGGACCAGATGTCTTGCGGGACGACGGCAAGAAACTCCGGGACCAGTTCATCAAGCGACTCGGGCAGTCGCTGGTGCTGGAGTCGGAAGCGTTCAACGGCGATGGTCGTCTTGAGCACTTCTTGCTGAGCCGCCAGCCGCCATTGGACCTGCCACATCCGATGCATCGCTGGCATGTAGAACGAGGCACCGATTCTGGCGACCATCCGGGACCGGCTGCCGCGGCCGCCGAGGGCCTCGCCAATCAAACCGACCGGAGTCTCTTGCGTTTCCAGTTCAGCCTCGAATGCTTCGATGGCCTGCTGAACCGCCTCCAGGTTGTTCTCGTCCGTCAGATCCGCCAGACGGTCGAATTGCTGGTTGAACTGGACGCAGACCTGGTCCCAGTCGATGGAGGCCCGCGTCAAGCCGCCGAAGAAACCCTTGACGGGCAACCGGCTTCCCGGGGCTTCATAGGCGAGGTAGATCGATGGATCGCCCCTGCCCCGGGCGATATTGGCAATTGCATCGAGCGCCATGGCGCGCTCCATCTCAAGGTGTCGCCGGTCGATTCCCGGCGGTGGCGAAAGAGCATTCAGGGCCTCCGCAAACGCCTCCAGCTGGGTCCCGCTGCATTGGCCCGAGGCGACGATATGGGCGGCGGACTGCGTGGCCATTCCTTCGATCGCGGAGGCGACCAGCATTTCGACCAGACAACCCTGTCGGCCGGCCAGACGCGCCAGCCGCATCAGGGTCAGGCAGTCTTCCATCGCCAGATCGACATCACCAGCTCCCAAATGGCGCATCGCGGAGACCTGAAAATCCCGTGCGACAGCCCGGAACTGCTGGACAAAGGGCAACAGGCACCCCACGACGGTGTCGCCTTCCATGGGCATGTACCAGTGGGACTTGTGCGAGGCAGCCCGCATCTGTTCCAGAAACGGTGCCTGTTGTTCGAGGAATTCCGCGATCGACGGATTCTTGCGGACATCAAACGGCACCAGCTGAAAGACAGACGTCCCCTCGTCATGAGAGAGCGACGCAAGCTGCGGCTCCAGGCCATCGACAAACAGTCCCTGCTCGCGTTCCCACTTGTAGAGTGCCCTGATGTAAGCAGCGCCTGGCGGCGGCGGGGCGATACCGAGCTTGTCGTAGAAACCGCGGGGCAGGTCGGCTCCCTCTGGTCGGGGGCCGATCACGCGGACCAGGTCGACGACAGCGTTGTTCTCAGGGGTCACGCCCGCTGAAAGCCGCTCGTTGATCCAGGCGATGTAGTCAACATCACCATTGGGCTTGAGCGGTCCCGTCGCGTAAGTCGTTGTCGGTCCGACGGTGATCGCCGGCTGGTTCGGCCCCGGCAACGGCCGCAGGTTGAGAGCCACGAGGCCGATGAACAGCAGCAAACAGATCAGGAAGCCGTACTTGAGAACCCGAAACATCGTCCACGACCGGCGGCGACGTGGCGGTTCGGAGCCGGGAAGGAATCTGGAACGGTCGGGTTCGGACATTGGCCTGCGCCTTGCTCGTCATTGCCAGCCCGGTTCAGGATAGCGTGAACCATCCGGCCGGTTGACGCAGACATGAAAAAACCCGGAACGAATCGGGGGATTCGCGCCGGGTCATAGGCTCGACAAAACAATCTGTCCCACTGGGTCAGCGACCGCCGTCGTCGCCGGGATAGCCACCTCGTCCCATTTTTCTGTCCACAATTTTTCTGTCCCCGGCTCTACGACCGCCGTCGCCGCCGGGACGTCCTCCGAAAGAACCCGCGGCTAGCGCCGTCGGCTCAGGGGGAGGCTCAGCGGCCGCCGCCGTCGCCGGGACGTCCACCGCCGCCTTCACCACCGCGACCGCCGCCGGGACCGCCGCCGTCGCCACCGCGGCCACCTTCACCACCTGGTCCGCCGGGGCCACCTGGACCGCCGCGGCCGCCACGAAGGCCAAGCGTCATCATCCGGATTCGCTGGACCGATTCGGGCAACTCGACCGCTTCGCCTTTCATCTCCTCCAGCATCTTCGTCTGGTCATCGGTCAGCACGGCGCCGAGTTTTTCATCGAGGTCGGCGGACAGCTCTTCCATGATCTCCTGCATGGCTTCGCGGTCGGGCGGGCCGTCGGCCATCATTTCCTGCATCGCAGCGCGAACTTCCCCAACCAGTTCTTCCATCGTCGTACGGATCGACTCATGCTGTTCTTCGCTGACACCAAGCTTCTCGGCGATCTGTCCGTCGGAAATCGCGCGGGTACCGAGGACCTGGATCAGGATGCCGTTGAGCCGGGCCCGGTGCTCGTCGGTCAACAGGCCGTTGAGGGTTTCCAACGCCGCGGCGCGACGGTCCATTGCCTCGGTGTCTTCGGCAGGACGGCCACTGCCGCCTCCATCGCCACCACGACCACCTTCGCCGCCTGCTCCACTGCCGCCGCCTCCACCACCGCCGCCTCCGCCACCTTCACCACCGCGGCCGCCTCCACCACCGCCGCCGCGACCGCCTTCGCCACCCCGGCCGCCGCGGCCGCGTTGCGGAACGAGGGCGGTGACGGCTTCGCTGACGGCCGTCTTCTGTTCGTCATCGAGACCCAGTGCGTCCTGGACCTCTTCCACTCCCAGCAACATCCAGCGGGCCATTTCGCCCGGCGCGCCGCCTGGACCGCGACCGCCTGGACCCCCTGGCCCACCCGGACCCGGTCCTTCGCGGCCGGGTTCCTGGGCAATCGACATGCTGCACACCAGGGCGGATGCAACCAGCACCGCCCAACATTTTGATACCGACATTTCAGGTCTCCTCGGTTCTTGGGCCATCATGCGGCGGAGTCTGACAGGACGGGGCTGAATGAGTTGCCCGTCGTGAGCCAGAAGATTATTGACCGACCCCGGTGCTCACACCGGCCCTCCGCCGCGTTGCCTGATGACTGGAACCGCGCCCACGGGCTTGCGGTAGCGGGTAGCCCCCTGAATTCCTTGCTTTTTCAGGCAAAGGGCCAGGCGGCTGCCCTGGCCGTGGGAACCATGCGAGAAAGGGGGGGCAGACCCCAAATGGTCCCGAAGACTGCCCAATTTGGCGTCAGACCCCGTAACGCTGTCATTGCAAAAACGGACCCTTCCGGTAGACTTTGGGGCACTTCAGCGGAATGCGAAGTTGACTCACGGGGCGAAGTCCCCCATCCTGCCCGGCGTGTGGTTTCCGGGCCTGTTCGTGTGGAATTTGATCGACGATGACTTTGACCAAAGAAGCCAAGACAAAAACGATCCAGGAATTCGCCCGGAAAGAAAATGACTCCGGATCGCCGGAAGTGCAGATCGCGATTCTGACCCGGCGGATCAATGCGTTGACCCAGCACCTTGCGAAGAACACCAAAGACCATTCGACCCGTCGTGGTCTGCTGGCGATGGTTTCGCGGCGGCGCGGGTTGCTCGACTACCTCCGGAAATTGCATCCGGACAAGTACCTCGAGATGTTGTCCCGGCTGAATATCCGCAAGTAGGGCCGTGAAGGCTGACCGGAGTTTTGCAGGCCCATGAAGTGGCTTGTCCCGGCAGTGAGACCGGGCGGCAGTAGCCAGGTCCGGTAAATGGTTTGACCCAAGTTGTTTCTGGAAGCAATCCCGGCCCGCGTGGCCGGGCCAAAAGGAGACTGCCTCCCGCGGGAGGAGAGTGAAACGCGGCGTTGCAGGCCGCGATCGCCCGGTACCCCCCGGCAATCCAGGGCCGGCGGGGCGCGGGAAAGTGGTCGGTCACAAGCGATTGAGGAATTAGCCGATGGGCGCTAGCCCCGGTTTATTCGCGTCAACCGGGGCTAGCGCCCATCGGCCGATCGATTCAGGCTGGCTGGAATTCAGGTTCAGGTTTCGAGGTCCCACAGGGACAGAAAGTAGTCAGGAGATTTCATGAGCAAGATCAGGGTTGAACGGCGGATCGGCAGTGGCGTGTTTTCGTTCGAGACGGGCTGGCTGGCCAAACAGGCGGCCGCGACAGTGCTCTGCCAGTTCCAGGACACGGTGGTCATCAACGCAGTTACATCGGGCACGCCGCGGGCCGGGATCGATTTCTTCCCGCTGACCTGCGACTACCGCGAACGGACCGCAGCGGCGGGCAAGTTCCCCGGCGGCTTCATCAAGCGTGAAGGCCGGCCCACGACCAAGGAAACGCTCACCAGCCGGCTGGTCGACCGTCCGATCCGGCCGATGTTCGCCGAAGGCTACAAGGACGAAGTCCAGTGCCAGGCGATCGTCCTCTCCAGCGACCGGCAGAACGACGCCGATGTGCTGGCAATGAACGGCGTGGCAGCCGCCCTGTTCATTTCCCCCCTGCCCTTTGAAGAAGCCGTCGCATCGGTCCGCGTCGGCCGGATCGATGGCGAGTTCGTCCCGTTCCCCTCGCACAACCAGCTCGAGGAAAGCGATCTCGACCTGATCGTCTCGGGCACGCAGGGCTCGATCACCATGATCGAGGGCTTTGCCCGCGAGATGCCGGAAGACGAAATGTTTGCCGCCCTCGAGTACGCCCACGGCGTGATCTGCGAGATCATCGGGATGATGCGCGAACTGGCCGACCGGACGAACCTGCCGAAGAACGAGTTCAAGAAGCCGGCCGAGAACCCGGTCGTCCACAAGCTCTCGAAGTACTTCAACGACAGCAAAAAGGCCAAGGCCGTCCCCGGCAAGCTCGCTCGCAACGAAGCCTGCAACGTGCTCCGCGAACGGGCCCTCGCCGACCTCGTGCCGGATGCCGCCAGTGCCAGCCAGGCCGACCTGACCGCGTTCTACACCGCCTGGCACGACATGGAGTACCGGGCCGTTCGCGACCTGATCCTCGACGGGACTCGCCCCGATGGCCGCGATGCGAAAACAATCCGGCCGATCGAATGCCATGTTGGCGTGATCCCGCGCGTCCACGGCTCGGCCGTCTTTCAGCGCGGTGAAACCCAGGCCCTCGTGACCATCACGCTCGGCACCTCGCGCGACGAGCAGCGGGTCGACGGCCTGCAGGACGAGTACTCCAAGAAGTTCATGCTCGACTACAACTTTCCGTCCTTCAGCGTCGGGGAGTGCAAGCCCAACCGCGGTCCGGGCCGGCGCGAAATCGGCCACGGCATGCTGGCCGAACGGAGCATCAAGCCGGTGCTCCCTGACGTCGAGGAATTTCCCTACACGATCCGGGTCATCTCCGACATCCTCGAATCCAACGGCAGCAGCTCGATGGCTTCGGTTTGCGGAACCACGCTGGGCCTGATGGATGCCGGGGTCAAGATCACCAACCCGGTCGCCGGAATTTCAGTCGGCCTGGTCAAGGACACAGGCCGCTGGACCCTGCTCACCGACATCATCGGTGACGAGGATCACTTCGGCGACATGGACTTCAAAATTGCCGGGACCCACGAAGGGATCACCGGGATCCAGCTTGATCTCAAGATCCGCGGGATCGAGTTTGACATCATCCGGGCGACGCTGGCCCAGGCCCGCGATGCCCGGATCGAGATTCTCCGCAGCATGCTGGTCGCGATCGGCGAGCCGCGCGAAGACATCTCGGCCTACGCCCCGCGGCTGCTGGTGACCACCATCGATCCAGAAAAGATTGGCCTTCTGATCGGTCCGGGCGGAAAGAACATCCGCCAGATCCAGGAAGACACCAAGTGCGTGATCGACATCGAGGATTCCGGTCGCGTGACGATCGCCTCGGACGACGCGGCCAACGCCCAGAAGTGTCTTGCCCGCGTCGAAGCCGTCACCGCGACGGTCCAGATGGGCAAGATCTACAACGGCGTGGTCAGCAGCATCAAGGACTTCGGCGCGTTCGTCGAAATCCTCCCGGGCCGCGACGGGCTGTGCCACATCAGCGAGCTCTCGGCCGGCTACGTCGGCAGCGTTTACGACGTCTGCAACGTCGGCGACGAGATGCAGGTCATGGTCATCGACATCGATGGCAACGACCGGGTCAAGCTCAGCCGTCGCCGCGCGATCGAGGAACTTGGTCTTGAGGACGAGTTCGCCGAACCGCAGGCCGCGGGCGACGAGGAGTTTCCCGCCGAAGAGGGCGAAGAGGAAGTCTTCGACGATGAGGGCGGTGGCGGCGGCGGTGGCGACGAATTCGCCGGCGATCGCCAGCCCCGCGCCGACTATGGCAACGATCGCGGTGGAGAACGCACAGACCGCGGCGGCGGCGACCGGGGCGGAAACCGTGGTGCCGGCGATCGCGGTGGTGGTGGTGACCGGGGCGGCTATCGCGGCGGTGGTGATCGCGGCGGAAACCGGGGCGGCGGAGACCGGGGCGGTTACCGGAGCGGCAGCAGTGGCGGCGGTGGAGGCGGCGATCGCGGCGGAAGCCGGGGTGGCGGCGACCGGGGTGGCTATCGAGGCGGTGGCGGTGGCGGTGACCGCGGCGGCAATCGCGGCGGCGGCGACCGGGGCGGCAGCCGCGGCGGAAGTGGAGGCGGCTATCGCAGCGGAAGCGGCGGTGGTGGAGGCGGCGGCGGAAACCGCGGCGGTGGCGGTGGCAACCGCGGCGGCGGCAATCGAGGCGGTGGCGGCGGTGGCAGCGGTGGAGGCGGCGGTGGCCGCGGCCGTTACGACCGCTGAACCGGCATCGGCAATCGGCCCGCTGGCAATACCAGCCCGGTTGCAATACCAGCCCGCAGCGCAAGCAAGGGATCCGGTTCAGTTCGAGTAATGACTAGGCCGTGCCCCTCACGGCCGGGCATTTCAGGAACCTCAGGCGGGACGGCGCGATGCCGTCCCGCCTTTTTTTCGTTCACCCTTCCCGATGTTGATCCGGGAGGACAAGATCCGGCGTTGACCGAAGGTGAACCAGTGGTCATCTCTTCCTTGACGACGCACGAGCCGTTTGATCACGCGGCGTATGCCGCGGTGCCGGAGGAATGGCTCGCCCGGTTTCGTTCGTCGCGGGTCTTCCAGCCGGCTCAGCCCGGTCCCGAAGTGGTTCCGCTGTAAGTGCTGGCATCTTGCGCCGGGACAGAGACGGTTTCTGGAGGAATCCGGCATTCGTGTTGGCGAAAACGCTTGACTTGAGTTTGGGGATCGTCAGGATTGGCGGTGGCGTTGGCTCTGCTCTCGTGCAACGGGAAGACATCACCATGCTTGGCGATCTGGGGTCTGGATGTCGCGGACGATGCGCGAGGCCGGCGATTGAATTCGCGCTTGCGAATTCGTTGCGCATGGCTGCATTGCCGTCGTTGATTGTGGCAGTTGTAACGGTAATGCTCTTGCCGTTGTCCGCGCGGGGCCAGGTTGAGCCGGATTGTTGTGCCTGGCGGAAGGTCGAGCTGATCAAGGTCGAGGTGGCCGTCTACGCCGTGCCGAGTCCGCATGAGCCGCTGGTCTGGCAGGATTTGGGGCAGGTCCTTCCCGTTGACCAGCAGTTCATTCTGCCCAACTCGACGGGGCCCGACATCACCGTCAATCTGTTCTTCGATGTCTCGGCCGGGCTCGAGATCGAAGACGGCGAAGAGTTCACCGCCTAGGCGATTTACACCTACATCAACCCACCGCTGCCGGGTGAGCAGGGGACGATCGGGTTTCTGAGTACCCTTAATACGCTTGCGGGAGAAACGAACGACGAGCAGTTCCAGGCGGACTTCGAGAACAACGCCATCGAATTGGGACTCGAGCGGACGTTTGTTTTTGATGGTCATACCTGGATCGATCCGCTACTGGGTCCCTACCGGTTCTTTCGGGTCTCAAGCAATTTGTGGATCCTCGATCATTCGGGGATGACGGTCCGGGCGACGTGGGCCTGCAAAATCCCGCCACCCAACGATCCGGGGCCGTCGGTGATCCCGCCCGCGCCGCCGACCAACCCCTGTGAAGTCTGCCCAACTCCGCTCGCCAACGCCGGTTCGGATGACAGCGAGACCGAAGGCCGGACACAGACGGGTGGCGAATCGGCTTTCTGTCCGATGTCGGAGTTGCAGACGCTCGGCTGGCATACCGACTACGACAGTTCGGCCGGACATCAGATGGCGGGATTATCGATTTACGGCATGGGCGGATGTTCGTCCTGCGGTTCGATGGGCGAGTTGCCCGATGGGACGCGCTTGCCGGGGTTGGTGGTCAGCCGGCGGCTGATTCCATGCAACCAGGTCACGATTGGCAATTGCAGCCCGGGCTGGTTCTTCACGGACTTTGACCTGCGGCTGGTGCTCTACGAAGGGAGCGGCAATGGCAGTCATCCGGCCATTCTCTTCGATCCCGACTCGGAGCGATGCGAACTCTACACCGACGCAATGGGGACGGGCACGTACCTGTCGGAAGTCGGCCAGCTGTTCGGGCCGATCGAGTTGCTGCAGCCCGATGGCCAGCCGGCGACCGGGCCTTGCGCGGCCGCCAAGGCAATTGTCACGCGCCATAACGGTTGGGTCCACGAGCTGGAAGTCTGCTCCGTCCCGCTTGCTCCCGGCCAGTGGGGCACGCGGGTCACGAAAATCACCAGCCCCGACGGAGTTGCGGGCGAGAGGCTTGAGACGAGAGGCTGGAGACAAAGCGATCGAAGCGTGGCGGTCGTGACCGGACCCGGCAAGTCGAAGGGTGGTCCCACCGGTTCACTTGACTCTATCCAGCGCGCGGATGAGACCATGGAGCACTTTGGCGGTTTCCGATGCGAGGCTTGAGAGTAGTTCGAACCTCGATGGCTCCAGAAACTTCAGCTGGAAGGCCAACTCAGTCTGGAACTCAAGCTCCCTCGCAGAACCGTAGGCGATGTGAAGGAATCGCAAATAGTCCGGCAGACTCGGACGCGCAGCGCCTTCAACAATGTTGGAGCCGACGGAGACAGCAGCTCGTCTCATCTGGGCAGTCAAACCAAACTGTTCGGCGGAAGGAAACGCGCTGGTTTCGCGGTAGACTGAGATTGCGAGTTCCCTCGCCAGTTCAAACGCCCGCAGTTTGGTGTGGTCCCGCATGGACGGAATTCTACGTCCGGTTGAAGCGTCCGACGCTGGCAGTGATCCTTGCGGCTGTGATCGCTCTTGCTCCAGCCTCAAGCCTCCTGTCTCCAGCCTGCTCCGGCGACGGGCACATCGTGCGAATCGG
>JANOFL010000117.1:0-4866 GCA_031405895.1 Planctomycetota bacterium | reverse complement strand
GTGCTAACGCACGATTCTATCGGTCAAGGTGAAGATGGTCCAACGCACCAACCTGTCGAACAAACTGCAGGCTTACGTTACATTCCTCGTATGGACGTCTGGCGTCCAGGTAGCGCAACAGAAACAACAGTAGCTTGGGTTGCAGCTGCAGAGCGTCATGAAGGGCCTTCAAGTTTAGTATTGTCACGCCAAAACTTGGCTGGCATTAAACATAATGCCGCAGACTTTGCAGGCATTCGCAAAGGTGGCTATGTAATGAGCGATTGCGCGGGGAAAGCCGATTTAATTTTCATTGCTAACGGCTCAGAGCTAGATTTAGCGGTAAAAGCAGCGGCTGAGTTGACCGCAGCAGGCAAGAAAATTCGCGTGGTTTCAATGCCATCCACCAACCGGCCGGACAGGCGTCCTGGCAGGCGGTTGTGATCTCGTTCGGGCCGATCTTGCGCTGCTCGTTCTTCGCGAGAATCTTCGTGTTCTGGATCCGCTGCACGCAGTAAGTGCATTTTTCCATCACGCCCCGGCTGCGAATCGTGACTTCGGGATTCATCATCAGATTCTGCAGATTCCGGTCCTCGGCCGGCAGGCGGTCCGCGCCGGGGTACTTGAGGAACGTCTCGGCATCCGAGTAGTTGAGATAGTTGTAGCGACGGACCTTGTAGGGGCAGTTGTTGCCGCAGTAGCGCGTGCCGATGCAGCGGTTGTAGACCATGTCGTTCAGTCCTTCGTCGGAATGCACGGTCGCGGCGACCGGGCAAACCGTTTCGCAGGGGGCGTTTTCGCAGTGGTGGCAAGTCACGGGCTGGATTGCGATCTGCATGTCGCCTTCCGCCGCCGCTCGTTTGTTGTAGATGTTCGTGCCGAAGTAACGGTCGATCCGCAGCCAGTGCATCTCGCGGCCGCGCCAGACCTGCCACTTGCCGACGATCGGAATGTTGTTCTCCGCCTGGCATGCCACCACGCAGGCGCTGCAGCCGGTGCAGGAGTTGAGGTCAATCGACATGCCCCACTTGTTGTCGCCGTTCGGGTTGTAATGAAGGCTGACGCCCGGCGTGAGATCCTTCAGCTCATGGTGCATGTGGAAGTTGTCCGGCCATTGTGGGGCATGGCCATGGCCGTGGCTCTGGTCGTCGCGGCCGGCGAGGTGCGGCGGCAGCGGGACGTTGTCCGGCCGGGCGACCGGTTCGTCGTGACTGACTGGCGTGAATGGCACCGCGCCGATCACGGGCAAGGCATGAGACCTGACCGGGGTGGCCGAGTGCTCGCTGGCTCCATGCGCCTCTTCGGCTGATTCGTCATGACCGTGTTCGCCAGGCGGATGGTCGCGGAGAAATTCCTGATAGCTCCCCCAGCTGCCTTCGCGGATCATCGCACTGCGGTTGCCGTTTTTCGCATCGATGAACATTCGCCGCTGGATTTCGTCGGCCCCGGTCTTGTCGGTCCCCCAGAGTTCCTGGACCGAGGCGAGCGTGTACTTTCGGCCGCCGTTCCTGACGGTTGCCGGGGCAAACGTCCAGTTCGTGACATTGCGGAGCGGCGCGACGCTCTGGCCGACCGGCTCGACGCCACTGGCCTCATCGCCGCCGACACGGCCAGCGGCTTTCCGGCCAAAGCCGGTTTCAATCGCCACGCTTCCCGCCGCCATGCCCGGCACAATGTGGACCGGGACGGTGATCGACTGGCCATTGGCCTCGACGACGGCGGTTGTGTTCTGTTTCAGGCCCAGCTTTTCGGCCGTCTCGGGGGCCATCAGGGCCGCATTGTCCCACGCGATCTTGGTGATGAAGTCGGGCAGCTCCTGCAACCAGCTGCTGTTGGCGAACCGGCCGTCGTAAACCGACCGCGAGGGCAGAAAGACCAGCTCGACCGACGAGCCGTTCCAGGCGGTCGCCCAAGTGCTGTTGGCGACGGGAAACTCAATTTCCTTCGCCGTCACGCTGACCGGCTGGGCCGATGAGTCCTTCACAAAGCCATCGTGAACCGACTGGTTCCAGGTTTGATCGAAGTCGGCAGTGATCCGGGCGGCCGCCGTTTCGCGGACCAGATCGAGACCGCTGGGGGCGCTGTTGCCAAGCAGGCTGGCGAGCGTCTCGATCTCGCTCAACCCGCCAAAGAGCGGCGCGATCAGCGGCTGGCCGATGCACCACGAACCGTCATGGGCCAAACCGTCATTCCAGCCTTCCAGCGAATGGGCTGCGCTGATCACCAGCGAAGACTTGAGACTCGTTTCGTTCTGGTAAATCGTCAGGTGAACGCAGTTCTTCAGTCCACCCAGCGCCGCCGCCAGATCGATGCTGGCCGGGAAGTCATAAACCGCGTTGCCGCCAAAAATCACCAGCGAGCTGACTTCTCCCGACTCCACCGCTCCCGCCAGCGCCACCGCATCGTCCAGTAACAGCGGCCGGTCCGCGTCGGGCAACTCGGTGAATGTGATCGTCTTGCCGTGATTGCCCAGCAGCTCATTCAGCCGGTGGACCATCGCATGGACAGCGGGCGGCTGTCGTTCGCCGGCGAAAATGATCCCGGCACCCGGGTTGCGGGCCAAATCGTGGGCCATCGCCGCCAGAATCCGCTCCCGCCACGGTCCGACCGGGCCAAGCTTTACCTCGTCTTTCCGTTTCTCGATCTCGTCTGCCATAGCGGCGACGAAGCCGCTGATCTGGGACGAAGGCACGGCGAGCCGGTGATCGGCCGCGGCACCGGTCAGCGAAAAATCGCTTTCGACGACATACAGCCGGCTCATCTTGCCGTGCTCGGCATCGCGGCCAGCGGTAAAGCGGCGGGTGTTCACGAGGCTCGCCGCATCCATGCCCAGCGGGTCGCCGTCCAGCACGACAATCACCGCGGCCTGGTCGAAGTGGTAATGGGCCCGGACCGGCCGCTCAAAAGCCGCTTTCGATCCCGCCCGCGTGTGGTCGTCGCCAAGCGAAGTCCAGTTAAACCAGCGGCCGCCGCGCTCCTCGAACTGCTTTTTCAGCCGGGCCAGAGTCGGCGAGCTGTTCGGCTCGGAGAGAATCGCCACGCCCTTGAGCGACCCCGAGCCAAGCACGGCGCGAGCCGCGTTCATCGCGTCTTCGCGGGAGACTTCCACCAGCCGCTCGCCGTCGCGGCGCTTGCTGACCCGCAGCCGGTCGGGGTCGTAGAGTTCGAGAATCCGGGCCTGCGAAAAGACATCAGTCGCACCCATCGAATCAGGATGCAGCCGGTTGCCGTCGAGTTTGATCGGCCGGCCGTCATAGCTGGTCGCGCGCAGCGGACGGGCCACGCCAGCGTGCTCGATCATCGTCGAGTAGTGGACCGGGATGCCGGCGATCCGGCCGATCGGACGGAAGGCGTACTCCCCGATCTGCTCTTCCTGGTAACGGCAGCCCGCGGCGCCCAGCGCCAGTGACGCCCCCATCAGCTGCAGCCAGCGCCGGCGTGAAAAGCCGTCGCCAGCGTCGGTCAGCGCCGACTGAAACTCGCTGTCGATCAGCCGCTGGCCTTCGGGCGACGAAGCCATCCGCTCCAGCGCGTCGTAGCCAGGCCGGTCACTCGAGCCGACCGTGTCGGGAAGCCGCGATACGAACTGGTTCATCGGTGACAGGTCCCCTGAGCCGCGGGCGCTAGCCGCGGTTTCTTCGTGAATCCGCGATGCACCCTGGTTCATCGGTGACAGGTCCCCTGAGCCGCCGGCGCTAGCCGCGGTTTCTTCGGGAAGCCGCGATACGAACTGGTTCATCGGTGACAGGTGGAGCAGTTGATGTTGGTGTTGATCCCGAGCTTCGTAGCCCATTCCTTGCCGTAGGCCTCACGGACTTCTTCGCTCGCGCCCTCCATGAAGTCGAGTTGCGTGACGAGTTGCGGGTCGCGGATGTTGGCTTCTGGATTGCGGTGGCAGTCGAGACACCACTTCATCGAAAGCGACTTGACCTTGGTCACGACTTCCATCTGGTCGATCCGGCCGTGGCACGAGACGCAACTCACGCCCCGATTGATGTGGGCGCTGTGGTTGAAGTAGACGAAGTCGGGCAGGTCGTGGACTTTTTCCCAGCGGATCGGATCCCGGGTTTCGAGACTGACATGAACCGGCTTGAGCAGCGGGCTGTCGGCCTTGACGATGCCGAGCGTCGCGCCTTCCTTGGTCCGGTTGCCGCCGTGACAGTTGCCGCAGGTCGCCGTCGCAGGAATCGCGGCATGGGCCGCTTTTTCCACAGTGTTGTGACAATAGCGGCAGTCGAGCTTCAGCTGGCCCGCGTGAATCCGGTGGCTGAACGGGACCGGCTGGCGAGGCTGATGCCCCACGTTCACAATGGTGGGGTGAATGCCTACGAAAAGGCAGGTCGCCAGATAGCCGCCGACCCCCAAACCGCCGAAAATCAGCAGCCAGACGAACCGGTTGACCCAGTTCGGAAATTGGAAAACTTGCATGCCGTCAGGACTCGTGGCAAAGTCGGTTTTTCGGCCGAAAATCGCGGTTTTCCGGTGAGTTGGCGGCCCAAAACCAGACCGGACCGCACTCCCGCACCATCGACACTTGGCCAAATCCTAACCGCAGGCTTTTTTGGGCGTCGATAGGATTAAGGGTCACACCCTCCTTTGGGGGGTATTTTTACTCGGTCCAAGGCTCCTGCCCTGGAACGCACTGACCCAAGGCTCTGCCTCCACGCGGCATCGGCGATTGCACGGCAAGGCGGTTCGTGAGGCGGATCTTGGCCAGATAAAACGGCGAATTCTTGTGAGCCTGAGGCGCTAGTACCGCAAACTGGAAGTCTTGTTCCACCAAGGCGGAAGTCAGCCGGGCTTTGCCAGTTTGCCTGGTTGACGATGGCAAAAACGCTCTTCCCCTGTTTGATGTGTGTTTTCTCACGACTCCACTCAACCAAGGGA
>JANOFL010000102.1:0-7553 GCA_031405895.1 Planctomycetota bacterium | reverse complement strand
AAGCGGCGGAGCGCCGCGGAGGGATGCATCCCGAGCCGCTCCGCGATCTCTTCGACCGTGCGCTGCTCGAACAGGCGAAGCCGGACGATCTCGCGGACGCAATCCCGCCAGCTGATTCGCGATTTGCACAGCCCCCTCCACCGGGTCAAGAACAATCACGACGCGGATCTTTCCCGGCCACCGGGTACCCATCACTTTCACCCATTCGTTCCGGAGTTCGATCGACTCGACGATCGCCGTGCCAGTCACCGCCACGCGCAGTTCGCCGCCTGCCGATTCAAGCTGCAGCCTTCGCCCGACCGAAGCCACCATTGCTGCCAGATCAGTGGCCGCTTGCTGGACAAGTGCCCGCCGATCGGGATCGTCACCTCCGGCCCGGAGTACCAGTCCGCCGCATTCGGCCAGCCAGATTCGCGGATCGTTCGACTCGTTCAGCTTCCAGCGGATGGCCGCGACATCCGGGAGCTTCAAACCGTCGAGCAGGATGGCTTCGAGTCCGGTTGGCTCACGGCGTCCGTCGGCTGCCTGAAAAACGGCCTTGATCGCCGCTTGGCCAATCGCAAAAGCACTTCCTTCGTCTCCGGCGAGCCATCCCCAGCCGCCCGCCCGGGCGATCTCGCCCCGTTCGTTGCGGCCCGCCGCGATGGAACCGGTTCCGCAGATCAACGCGATCCCTGGCCGGGCGCCAAGTCCTGCCATGATTCCGGCGTCGATGTCGGTCACGACCTTGATCCGGGCCTCGGGCCAGCGGCTTTCGGCCCACGCCTTCAGCCGGTTGGCCACCGATGGTTGCCCAGCTCCGGCGACAGCGAGACAGATTGCGGCGATCCGTCCGGCATTGATGTCAGCCGCCCTGATCGCCTGGTCGACCGCGCGGGCGATGTTCCACTCGGCGACGGCCCAGCCCGCGGTGAGCGGATTGGACGGGCCGGCCGCGCCCGCTCCCAGTCGCCGGTCAGCACAAACCCACGCGATGGTCTTCGTGCCGCCACCATCGACGCCAACCACAAGATCGCGGGAATCCGCGTTCGTGCCCGGCAAGTCATTGGCTCGCGCGGGCGCATCCAGAGCGTCGCGCAGGCGGCCACCATTGGCCTTGAGCAAGGCTCTGGCCACGTTCGCCCCGCAGCTGCGACGATCCGAGACGATCGCCGTTTTCGTGTCGCCACCACACTTTGCCAAACAATGGGCCGCACCCACCGCGTCGAGTCCGGTCAGTTCCATCACCAGCCGCACCGACCGTTCCGCCAGCTTCTCGTTGCGGGATTGCAGGTCGACCATCAGGTTGCCATAGGTTTTGCCCAGCCCCACCATTACTCCGGTGCTGAGCATGTTGAGCACCAGCTTCGTCGCGGTCCCGGCCTTGAGCCGCGTCGAGCCGGTGATGACTTCCGGTCCCACCACGGGAACGATCAGGACTTCGGCCAGTCCTTCGAGGTCGGATCGCTCGTTGCAGGTCAGCCCAACGGTTAGCGAACCCAGTTTTCGGGCGTGCTGCAACGCTGCGGCGACGTAGGGCGTCCTACCGCTGGTCGCGATGCCCACCAGGCAGTCGCTCGCTGAAAGTCCGATTGCGTCGAGATCGCGAACCGCGGCCGAGCGGTTGTCTTCGGCCCCTTCGATGGAGCTGGCCAGTGCCGCCGGGCCACCCGCGATGATTCCCACGACCTGGCCGGGGTCCGAGTTGAAAGTCGGCGGGCATTCGCTGGCATCGAGCACCCCCAGCCGCCCTGAGGTCCCGGCCCCGCAATAGACCAGCCGGCCGCCAACTCGCAACCGCGCCGTAATCCGTTCAATTGCGGTTGCAATTGCTTCGGCCTGGCTGCCCACCGCGGCGGCCACCGTCGCGTCCTCGGCATTCATCAGCCGGACCAGTTCCAGCGGTGAAAGCCGGTCGAGGCCGGCCGACGCCGGATTGCGGGCTTCGGTGGTGGCGCTGGAGAGGTCCATCGAATCGAAGTCCTGGTCCCGTGGCCGGAGAGCCTCCCGCCATCGGCCAGGCGGGCGATGCAGTCTACACTCAGGATCAGACGATTCGGTTCACTGGCGTTGGACGTATGTCGGGACCGTTGCATGTAGTTGTGCAGATCGACCCGATTGACTTTATTGACGTGATTGACCGCACTGACGTGACGACTCGTTACCGGGCTCCTGCCCGGTAATCCCGGCGCGCCGGGAACCAGAGGCTCCGCCTCCCGACCGCGCAATTTTTCGGCGTTGACCTCGGCACGGCCATCAGCCAGCCATGTCCACCATCCCTCTCTTCGACCAGCTGATCGTCGCGGCCTATCTCCTGGCCGTGATCGCGATTGGCATTTGGGCGGGGCGAGGAAAACGCGATCTCAGGGGCTATGTACTGGCCGACCGCAACTTGCCGTGGTGGGCACTGTTGGGATCGATCGTTGCCACCGAGACCAGCACGGCGACCTTTTTGAGCGTGCCCGGGATCACATTTGAGCCGGGTGGTGACCTGCGGTTTCTCCAGCTGGCGGCCGGATTCCTTTTAGGACGGCTGCTGGTCGCATGGTGGTTGTTGCCAGGCTTCTTTCGCGGCGAGATGCTTTCGGCGTATGAGCTGCTCGAGACGCGGTTTGGAATCACGTCCCGCCGGACCGCGGCGGCGTTGTTCCTGATCGCGCGAAATCTGGGGGACGGATTGCGGCTGTTCCTCGCTGCGATGGCGCTGCAAACGGCTTTCGGCGTTTCGATGACCGGTGGCATTGTCGTGATTGGCGGAATCACGATTGCCTACACGCTCGTGGGTGGGATGCGTTCGGTTGTCTGGAACGACTGCTTGCAGCTGGTGGTCTATCTCGCGGGCGGTGCTGTTGCCCTTGGAATCATCGTGCAGGCGTTGCCGGGGGGCTGGAGCGGATTGTTTGAGTTCGCGGATGAGAACGGCAAGCTGGCCTGGCTGGACTTGTCGCCCGATCCGCGGAAGCCGTTTACGCTCTGGGCGGGCTTGATTGGCGGAGCCTGTCTTTCGCTCGGCACGCACGGCACCGACCAGATGATGGTCCAGCGGTACCTCGCCGCGCGGAGCCGTTCCCACGCGACGGCGGCATTGATCCTCAGCGGCGTGGCGGTGTTGTTGCAGTTTGCATTTTTCCTCCTGATCGGCATTGGGCTGGCCAGTTTCTTTCACCTCAATCCACCGCCGAGGCCGCTCGGTGGTGGCGATGCCGCCTTTTCGCATTTCATCGTTAACCACATGCCGCGCGGATTGTCGGGGCTGGCGATCGCCGCTGTTCTGGCCGCGGTGATGTCGACCATGGCCAGTTCGCTGAACTCGGCTGCCGCCGTGACGGTCCGCGACTTTGGCGGCCAGCGCTGGAAAGACCGGCCGTCCGCCGAATTGCGGGCCTGCCAGTGGGCGACAGTCGTCTTTGGCCTCGTTCAGATGGCGATTGCCGCGGTGGCGGCGGCGGGGCTTTCGGGAAGCGTCGTCAAGGAAGCGCTGGCGATCGCGGGCTTTGTCGGCGGACTGTTGCTGGGCATTTTCCTGCTGGGTCTGTGGGTGGCCAATGCCGGCGAGCGAAGCCTGTTCACCGGTCTGGTGGCCGGAGCGGCCGCCGTCGCGACCGCTCACTTTTCCGGGACGTTCGCCTGGACGTGGTACTCGGCCATTGGAGCCGGAACGATGTTGGTCGCAGGATGGCTGGCGACCGCCCTGGGTCCTCCCAGGGGGGAGCCATGATTGAGCGTTCCTGTAGCCCCGTCGGTGACGCTTCCGGCGCGCGGGCTTGCGATTGTCGGCGAGGGGGCAGGACCAAACGGAGTTGTTGTGAAATGGGAACACGCAGTTTGTTTGTCGGGCTGACTGGGATCGCAATCTGTTGGCTCGCCTCGGGCAACGCAAACGCAGCTGGGACCCGCGCAGCCTTTTCCCGGGAGCAATTCGCGCGGCAGCCGGAACAGGCGTCCGGAATGATTCCGCAAGGCAAAGTCCTCTTTGGCATCGACGTCCTGGTTCGCGATGGCTACCAGCCGCTGCAAGGCCGCGCGGTGGGGCTGATCACCAACCAGACCGGGACCGACCGCGAAGGGCGAACAACCGTGTCGCTGCTCGCCGCGGCACCGGGCGTGCGGCTGGTTGCGCTGTTCAGCCCCGAACACGGCATCGCGGGAAAGCTGGACGATCCAGTTGCCGACGGCCGCGACCCGGCAACCGGTCTGCCGGTCTACAGCCTCTACGGCGAGCACCGCGCGCCACAAGCCAAACAGCTGGCCGGAATCGACACGCTGGTCTTCGACATCCAGGACATCGGCTGCCGATTTTACACTTACGTCTCGACGATGGAACTGGCAATGCGCGCGGCGGCGAAGCACGGAGTTCGTTTTGTCGTGCTCGACCGGCCCAATCCGCTGGGCGGGATCGAAGTCGAAGGTCCGGTCCTCGACCCGGGCCGCGAGTCATTCACGGGTTGCCACACGATTCCGGTCCGGCACGGCATGACGGCTGGCGAACTGGCCCGGATGTTCAATAACGAACTCGGGCTGGGGGTGGAGCTCGAAGTCATCCCGGTCGAAGGCTGGCGGCGGGAAGACTGGTTCGACGCGGTGGGCCGGACGTGGGTTGATCCGTCTCCCAACATCCGGCGGCTCGGTGCGGCAACGCTTTATCCGGGCATCGGCCTGCTCGAGTTCACCAATCTTTCGGTCGGCCGTGGGACGGAAACGCCGTTCGAAGTCCTCGGTGCCCCATGGCTGGATGGCGTCCGCCTCGCGACCGCCTTGAACCAGCTGAAGCTGCCCGGTCTCGGCTGCGTACCGGTCCGCTTCACGCCGGTCGCCAGCCGCTTCGCCGGCGAGCTCTGCGGCGGGATTAACCTGATCGTCACCGACCGCGCCGCGTTCAAGCCAGTTTTGACGGGGATCGCCATCGCCTCAACGCTCAGGCAGCTCCATCCTGCCAACTGGCAGGACGAAGGTCTTGACCAGCTGCTTTGTAACGCGGCGACATTGAAAGGACTACGCTCTGGACTGGACGCCAGAACCCTTGAGCAGGGTTGGGGAGAATCTCTCGAACGGTTTCGTTCGCGCCGCCAAGACTATCTGCTCTACTGACCTTGTAACCTGGGCGATTGACTGGGGCGTCCCGCAGTGCCCTTCCCGGAAAGCGGAATTTGACCCCGTTCGCTGTCGGCTGGGTCAGGCCGTTTTGCGCCGTCGCAGCAGGGCCAGGATGCCGCCCAAACACAACAGCCCGGCGGTGCCTGGCTCGGGGATGGGTTGAATCCAGAGCAGGGCTTCTCTTTGGCCCGTAACGGTGTTAAAGCCGTCGCCGGTGACGTAAGTGTTGATCCCGTCGCTGGAGATGCCCTCGGCTTCGCTGTTCGAGAATCCGGCGGGCAGGAATGCGTGCAAGTCGACCCACGAGGCGGCTGAGCCGCTCCACAGGCTGGCGCGATCCATGCCGCCCACCGTGGCGAAGCCCGCCTGCTGTGAGCCGCTCGCGCCTTGGGCGCGTGACGACGTCGCTCCGGCTGGTTGGAGGTCGACCCACGAGGCGGCTGAGCCGCTCCACAGGCTGGCGCGAACTATGCCGCCCACCTGGGCGTAGCCCGCCTGCAGTGAGCCGCTCGCGGCGTAGACGACTGACAACGTCGATCCGGCAGGACTGATGTCGACCCACGAGGCGGCTGTGCCGCTCCACAGGCTGGCGCGACCTATGCCGCCCACCGAGGCGTAGCCCGCCTGCTGTGAGCCGGTGGTGGCGAAGGCAAGTGACTGCGTCGCTCCGGCAGGATCGAGATTGACCCACGAGGCGGCTGTGCCGCTCCACAGGCTGGCGCGAGTTATGCCGCCCACCTCAGCGAAGCCCGCCTGCTGTGAGCCGCTCGTGCCCCAGGCAAATGAAGACGTCGCTCCGGCAGGATGGAGATCGACCCACGAGGCGGCTGAGCCGCTCCACAGGCTGGCGCGATCCATGCCGCCCACCGTGGCGTCGCCCACCTGCTGTGAGCCGCTCGCGTCGTAGACGTTTGACACCGTCGATCCGGCAGGGTGAAGGTTGGTGACCGTCCACTGCGCTTGTGCGCCGGCGGACATGATGAGGGCGGCAACAATGGCGGCTGCGCTGATCAACAGTCTCATGAAGTATTCTCCAGTTGTTCGAGGCCTTCCAATACGACAGGCGTACCTGCCAGAACCACCCTCCATTACTCTCGCAAACAGTATACTCTGCCATCCTGGTCGGTCAATCAGCACACGTTTGTGGTCGGGCGTTCGAACTGGAGAGGCTTGTATGCGCGCGGTTACCCTGAACCGCGCGGCCAGCTGGTCGATCCTCCCCTCGAACCCGAACGCCATGGCTGAACCCCCTGGACGAAAAAGCCGGGCTGCCAATCCAGACAGCCCGGCCCGCTGATGCCCTCAGCCTTTCGGCCGATCGCGGCTTAGGGGGAAAAACCCCCGCGCCAGGCACCGGCTGAACTGTCACCTGACGTAACAATCAAGCTGCGATGCCAGCGCTGCTTCTGCCGCGGCAAACTCAGCCGCCAGCGCGACCGCGCGTTCCTCCAGTTCGGGCATGACTGCGAAACGCTGGAACAATCCTGGCAAGCCGGCCTCGCCGACTTCCTGAGTCGCCGCGCGAAGTTCCTGTTGTACTGATGGATCGTCCGAACCGGTCGGCCTTTTGGCCGGTCTGGTCATTCGCGGCGGTTGGCTTCTACAATCGACGGCCGTCAGCGCAACCCGCCCTGCCCCGCCAGTCGCCTGGCCGGCCGGGCCGGATCATCCGGGTGGATGGCTGAGTCTGGTTTAAGGCACCGGTTTTGAAAACCGGCGTAGTCGCAAGGCTACCGGGGGTTCGAATCCCTCTCCACCCGTTCCTGAACTTTGGCGCTACTCTCCATTTCGGCTTTTGGCAACCGCTACCTCGGCGACCAGCTGCTCACCTGTGGCGAGAAATTACGAATTGAGAATTACGAATTGAGAATTGTGGGAGAGCACGATGAAGTCGGACAACGTCGTCCTCGACAAAAGTTTCGCTTTCGCGGTCCGAATTGTGCGGTTGTGCCAGTTTCTGGCGAAAGAGAAAAAAGAGTACGTTTTGTCAAGGCAACTGCTGCGCAGTGGCACGAGCGTTGGTGCAAACGTTGAAGAGGCCATCGGCGGGCAATCACGCAAAGACTTTCTGGCCAAACTCTCCATTGCGTACAAGGAATCTCGCGAGTCCCTGTACTGGTTGCGACTCCTCAAGGAAACCGGCTATCTGACAGGACCGCAATTCGAGAGCATTCTTGCCGATGGCGACGAACTTTGCCGCATCATCGCAGCGATCAAAAAGACGACGGCGGCCAACTCCTGATTCTGAATTCTCAATTCTTAATTCTGAATTCGTAATTGTTTGTTGCCCTTCCCTCACCCTCGCTACGGCTTAGGTTTACCCACAATTTGGTGTCGAGTGTACGGGGAAGCGGTGGATTTGGTTTGCAGGGTGTGTGAAGAAGTATCAGGGAGCGAACTTTTCGGGGGCTTCGACGTTATCCGTGCTGGTGTCCAACAGCACTTCACGGAGGGTGTCGAATGTGGCGCGCGGAGGCGAG
>JANOFL010000089.1:0-1520 GCA_031405895.1 Planctomycetota bacterium | reverse complement strand
GTCCCCAAAAACATATTGCCCCCGACTACGAATACCGGGAGGGATAACTCCCTGCCGCTCGCCCAATTCACTCATAAACGTCCGCGAAAAGTCTAATCGGGTCAGCGGAGTTGAATCTACCGCTGCTCAATCATACCGGATCAGGCTTTTGACGGGCCGGGGTGCCAGCCGGCTGGCACCGTCAAGAGCGGCCAGTTCGATCAGGAACGCGCATCCCACGACGGTCGCGCCACATTCCTCGATCATGTTGCAGCAAGCCGCCACTGTGCCGCCGGTCGCCAGCAAGTCGTCGACCACGAGGACGCGCTGGCCTGCCTCAACGCCGTCGACATGCATCTCCAGCGTGTCCGTGCCGTACTCCAGCGCGTAGCTGTAGGAACGCTTGTGGTAAGGCAGCTTGCCTGGCTTGCGAATCGGGACGAAGCCGATTTCAAGCTCGAGGGCCAGCGGCGCAGCGACGAGAAAACCGCGGGCTTCGGCCGCAGCGATCAAATCGATCGGCTCGTCACGGTAGTAGCTCGCCAGCCGGTCGATCGCCGTCCGAAAAGCCGTGTAGTCCGCCAGCAGCGGCGTGATGTCCTTGAAGAGGATCCCGGGCTTGGGAAAGTCGGGAATGTCCCGGATGAAATCGCCCAGATTAAGGTCCGCAGTCTGGCTCATGCTGGTTTGGCTCGTCAGATTCGGAAAGTCCGCGCCGATCAGGTTGCCGCGGAGTTGAGGTGCCGAGTATAGGCGAGTCCTCCACCGCCCAACAGCCGCAGGACCAAAACCAAACATCGACAGCACCAACAGTGCGGCGATCATTGCCCGTCACACAGACAAGGTTTTCGGATTGGTGCCGGTCGGTAGAATGTGGGGCGAATCAACCGACCCCGTGCGGCGAGTTCCGGCAACCCAGGCCATGGCCGGTCCTCCGCCAAGAAAAACCGTTCGTCCAGTTCGTCCCATCAGTCCCATCAGTCCCAATCAGTTTCCATGATCGAAGTCAGGGTCCCCAGCTTGGGCGAGTCGATTCAGGAAGTCCAGGTCGCCGCATGGCTGGTCCAGGAAGGCGAATGGGTGCAGCGCGACCAGAACCTGGTTGAACTGGAGTCGGAAAAGGCGACCCAGGCTTTGCCCGCTCCCGAAAGCGGCTACCTTCGGTCGATCAAGGTCGCAGTCGGCCAGTTCGCGAAAGTCGGCGACCTGTTGGCGAGCCTTGAGCCAGGCCCCCAAGGATCGGCTCCCGCCGCCGCGCAGGCCGCGTCGAAGGCCGCAGCTTCCAACGGTGGTGCCGCCCCGATCGTGATGCCAGCCGCCGAACGGGCCTTGCATGAGCACAAGCTGCAGCCGTCGCAAGTCAGTGCGACTGGCCCGGGAGGACGGTTGTTGAAGGAAGACGTGCTCCAGCACGTTCAGGCCGAGGCCAAGTCCGCGGCTGTCCCTGCGCAGCCGCCCCCCATGAGAGCTCCCCCCCGGCCGCTAGCGGTGTCACGCACCGCCTCCAGCGCGCCCGGGGGGCGGGGCGTCGGGGAGGGCGG
>JANOFL010000081.1:0-4610 GCA_031405895.1 Planctomycetota bacterium | reverse complement strand
TTCCCGAACGGCCGGCCAGTCGACGCCGTGCATGTTCGGATCGTAGAAGAAATCGCGCTGGATCCGCCAGGCTTCGTTGAGCACATGGGCCCACTCGGCGCGCGGGTCGATCGTGGCGTACATCCCGGCCATGGGAACCGGGTCTTCCGGCTTTTGGTCGGCGGCCGCTTCGATGATCCACGCCTTGCCCTCGTCGAGCACAAGCAGTTTTTTCCCGTCGGCGGTTGCGGCGAACCGGCCCTTGCCCTCCAGCACGGTTTTCTCCTCGCGCTTTTCGTCGGCGAGGTCGAAGAGTTTGATTGAGGGATCGGAGTCGTCGCCCTGGGCACCGCCGCGGACGTAGATCAGGTGGCCTTCGTCGTTGACGGCCAACTGCTGGAAGTTGCCCTGGGGCACCGGAATCTGGTGGACTCGCGATTCGGCGTTTTCCGGTTCGATGGTGAAGGGTTTGGGGGGTTCGGGTTTTTTGGCGTCGTCTTCGTCAGCGTCGTCGGTATCGTCGGTGTCGTCGTCGGCGGATGGATCGGGCGGATCGGTCTGATCTGACGGATCGGACGGATCTTTTTTGTCGGACGGATCGGATTCGTCGTCAGACTTCCCGGATGTTTCCTCATCGCTCTCGGGGGCGAAATGTCGTTTGACGTCGGCCCGCAGCGGGAGGGCCATCAGGAGCTCTGTGCCCGCATAAATGAACGTCGATCCGACATCTTCATAGCGCGGTGAATCAAACGCCCGCGGGCTGATGAAGTAGAGGTAGTCCCCCTTGCGGTCGAACACCGGCGAACGGTCGTTAAAGAAACCGCTGGTCAGCTGGTGTCGCCCGCCGGTTGCCACTTCGTAAACCACGATCTGGCTGGTGGGAGAACGGTCGGGTGAGGCGAGGCCGTAGGTCAGCCACTGGCTGTTGTGCGACCAGCTTGGCACCAGCGGTCCAGCCGACGGGTCGCGGTCGATCTGTTTCTTCTCGCCGTTGTCGATGTTGACGAGGACCAGGGCCCCCGTTTTGTCGCTGAACGTGAGCCACTTCGAGTCGGGCGACCAGACCGGGCTGTAGCGGTAACAATTGCCGTCGGAGGTGATTTTTCGCGGATCGTTTTTGCCGTCCGTGGGAGCGATCATCAGCTCATACTCGCCCGATGCGTCCGACAACCAGGCCAGCGATTTGCCGTCCGGACTCCAGGCCGGATCGCGTTCCGCGACGCCGCTGGTGTGGGTCAGGTTGCGGGGCGAGCCGTTTTTCGCGGGCAACGTCCAGATGTCGCCGCGGGCTTCAACCACGATCCGTTTGGCCGACGGCGAGATGTCCCAGGCCGAAATCGATTCGGACACATCAACCGTTTGGGGCCGGATTTTCGGCCGGTCGCCAGGAACTGTGATGTCAAGGGCTTTCGACTGGGCCGTCGCGAGGTCGAGCAGATGGAGGCTGGCCCCATTCTGGAAGATGACTTCGCCCTGCCCCGCCGGGCCGGGGCCGATCGAGGGCCAGCGACAATCATGGCCGGAAAAACTGGTCAGCTGTTTCCGGTTCCCGCTCGTCGTGTCAAAGCGCCACAGATTCAACCGGTTTTCCGGACCCGCATCGCTGAGATAGACGACCTGGTTGCCGTTCCACATCGGCAGTGTGTCGGTGCCGTCGAAGTCAGTGACCTGGCGCGAGGCTTTCGTGTCGAGGTTGAGCAGCCAGACGTCGGGTGCCATACCGCCGCGATAACGTTTCCAGGTCCGGTAGTCAGCGTTGTAAGGCGTGTACGCCAGCCACTTGCCGTCGCCGCTGATCGCTCCGTTGGTGCCGTAGGGCACGGGCAGCCGGGCTTCGTTCGAGCCATCCACCGAGACGGTGAAGAGCTGCTGTTGCCGTTCGAGTCCGGCCAGACCGTTGGTCGCGAAAACCAGCCGCCCATCCGGCGTCCAGTCGCAAAGCAGTTCATTGGCAGGGTGCCATGTCACCCGCGCCGCCGGCCCGCCGCTGACCGGAATCGTGTGGAGGTCGCGGTTGCCGTCGTAGTTGCCTACGAAGGCGATGGTTTGGCCATCGGGACTGAAACGGGGGAGTGATTCTTCGCCGGACGGGGCCGCCAGGGGCTGGGCAACGCCCCCCTCGCGCGCGACCACCCATAGGTCTTCGCCATAGACAAAGACGACCCGGTCGGTACTGACGTCGGGAAAACGCATCATGCCAGCTTGCGGTTTGACCTGCGCGAGCAGAGCGTCGCAGTTGCCGAGGGCCAACCAGACGAGCGACAAGCCGGCGAAACTGCGTTGGGAAAGGCAAAACCGGAAAAACATGCGGTGGTTCCGTGATTCAGGGACGCTTGGCGGGGGCCAGAGAACAACGGGCAACGGTGCAGCTCGTATTGAGCGGTTGTCGCCCGCCGATGGCATTTTCCCTGGAGCATTCTGATTGGGAATCCGTGCAATGCACCGGGGTCGCCGTTTTTTTGCCGCAAGGGGCAGGGACCGACCCTCAACCGAACTGACTTCGAGAACTGCTGCCACCCGCTCGCCGCGGCCGGATCGTGGTAAGTTTGGCCGGTTGATTCAGGAATCTGGCGTTTTCCCGTGATGATTGCTGTATTGCGTCCATGCCCGACTATGACCTGACGTTGCCCGACGACTTCGACGGCAAGGTACGCCTTTTTCCACTTCCCAACGTGGTCATGTTTCCGGGCATCATCCAGGGCCTGCACATTCACGAGCCTCGTTACCGCGAGATGATGGCGGATGCGGTGGCCGACGACGGCCTGATCACGCTGGCCGTCGAGCTGCAGGGTGCGGCTGGATCGGCTTCACGATCGCGGCTGTTCCCGCTGGTTTGCATTGGCCGGATTGTGTCGCACACCCGGCTGGAAGACGGTTGTTACAACCTGCTCCTGCTCGGCCTCCGGCGAGCCAGACTGATTGCGGAGTTCACGACGACCCGGGCTTGGCGGACCGCGCGGGTCGATCTGGTGCGGGATTCCTGCCTGGCGTCGGCCGAAGAGGTCAATGCGTTGCGGGACCGGCTGATGGAGACATTCCGCTCCATGGCCGCGGTGGCCGGGATCGACCTCGAGCCGTTCAACAGCGTTGACCCACGGCAGGTGCCCTTGGGGTTGTTGGCCGACACGATCGCTTACACGTCTTCGTTGCCGCTGGCGGACATGCTGACCGTGCTGGAGACGATTGACGTGGCAGCGCGGGCCGAACGCGTGGTTGGACTGATCGAAGCCAAACTGGCACGGGGATCGACAGCCGGTGAGCGCGGCTTTCCGCCGGAGTTCAGTCCCAACTGAAAGCCTGTCCGAAAAGCGTCGGGGTCTGACGCCAATTTGCGCAGTCTTCGGAGCACATTGGGGTCTGACCCCCTTCCGGGACGCTTCTCGGACAGGCTCCGAATCGCTCGGACCGATTGCCGGGAACCAACTTTCGGCCTCAAGTCAATCCCCTCGTTCGGGGAGAAATCACGCGGGGAATGTTCCTTGGAATTCGGGAGCAAGTCCTGATTCCTCAATGAGTTGTGGCGGCTGCGTCGGTTCGGCTATGGATTGCATGGAACCCGACAGTAGAATCGCGCCGTCGCCTTTGCCGTCCTGAACGGCGGGAAGCCGCAACCCTGTTTCGGCAATCCGACAGGGCGATGGATCCCTTGCGGGAAGCCAACCAGAACCTGAGCCAGATTCGGCTCATGTTTTACGCTGGCGGCCCGTCCCTAATTGATTTCCTCCGTCCGCGGACTGGTTGGGGTTGCCGCGGCCGGTTTTCGACAGACCGTTGATGATGAGTCGCAGCGAGACGGTCTCCCGTCTCCGCCAGAACCTGCCTGAAATCCTTCCCTCGATGTTGCTGTGTGATTTCAGCAACCTTGAGCGGGAAGTTGCACGTTTGCGGGCGGCCGGGGCCGAAACCCTCCATCTGGATGTGATGGACGGGGTTTTTGTGCCCAATTTCACCTACGGGTTAACCGTGGTTGAGGCCTGTCGAAGCCTTACCGGCTCGGTCATCGATTGCCATCTGATGATGGTCAACCCCGAACAGTATGTCGGGGCCTTCCGGGCGGCGGGGGCTGACCTGATCACGGTTCATGCCGAAGCCACAGCTGATCCGGCCGGGCTGGCGGACCTGATTCATGTTTCTGGGGCGGCGGCCGGAATCGCCATCAATCCGGGGACTCCGGTCAACGCGATAGCGAGTTGCCTCGACCAGTTCGATTTGGCCCTCGTGATGAGCGTTCAGGCGGGGTTCGGTGGCCAGAGTTTCCACCGCGATGTTTTGCCCAAACTGGCAGAAATCCGGGATCTCGCGCCCGACATCCTGCTCCAGATTGATGGTGGAGTTTCGGCCAGCACGATTGGCGATTGCGTGGCGGCTGGTGCCCAGCTGCTGGTGGTCGGATCCGCCATTTTCCGGGCCGACGACTACGGTGCCGCAATCCGGGAACTGAATCAGCTGGCGGGGGCGACCGTGTTCTGAGCCAGCCGGCGTCGAGAACTGGGACGGCATGGACTGCGTGGACGGAATGGACTTAAGCAAGTCAGGAAAAGAATGTCGACCAACCACGAAACGGAATCGATAGTGCTGCCGCATGTATTGCTGGTTCGCAGCGGCGTCAGCACGCTCGACCTGCAGGGGCG
>JANOFL010000049.1:0-7945 GCA_031405895.1 Planctomycetota bacterium | reverse complement strand
CGAAAAGCGGCGCGAGCCCCATCAGCGCGAAGATCGTGAGACCGATCGGCGCCATCCAGCGATTGAAGAAGGGCGGCCCCACGGTCACGCTCTCACCCCAGAGCTCGCTCAGCTTCGGGAACAGAGTCGCGATGGCGATGAACGTCGCGCCTCCGAGCAGCGCCCAGTTGTTCACCACGAACATCGCTTCGCGGCTCGCGACCGCTTCGATCTCCGTCTTCGTCCGCAGGCGCGGTAGCCGATAGATGAGCATTCCGGCTGGTGGGCGGCGCGGGCGCGTGGCTCCCAGGCTTCGGTCCGGAAGCCGTTTGCCGGGCCGGCGGGACTGGAAGTCTCCGGGTCGATTCGCCAGCTGGCCTTCGCCACGCTGATCTCCCTGCTGGGCGTGGTGGTCAGCGTGGTGGTCAGCAAGACGGTGCGCCGAAACCAGCGACTCATAAAATCGCCGGCCGCCGACGGACCGCGCGTGGAGCAGACGCTGGCCCTCGGCAACAAGTCCCTGCTGCGGGTCGTGCGGGTCGGCAAACAGCAGGTCCTCGTTGCCACCGATTCTACAGGTATCCGCTCGATGGTCCCGGTGCCAGGCGAATTCAGCGAACTCGTCGACGAACCGGCCGAAGAGCAGGTCACGCCCGAGCAGGAACAGTTCTTCAACCATCTCATGGAACGGCTCAACGCGCGGCCGCGCCACGCCTGAGGCCCGTTGCGTGGGGACAACGCTCCCGCTTTGTCCAGTCGAACAGGACAACCGGACACCGAGTGTGCCGATCGCAAGCCCGCGGGGACCAGGCTCCGGCCTGGTCCAGGCGGAAAGGAAAACCAGATGCCGACGTTGCTGATCGCCGACACGCTGACTCCGGAGGGGTTCAACAACCTTGCTCCGCCGATTCAGGTCGCGCTCTTTCTCGGCGCACTCAGTTTCGCCGTCTCGATGCTGGTCTGTGTGACGGCCTTCACCCGGATCATCATCGTGCTTTCGTTTGTGCGGCGCGCCCTGACAACCAACGAGATTCCGCCCAACCCGGTGATCATGGGCCTGGCGGTTTTTCTGACCCTCTTCGTGATGACGCCCACCCTCGAGAAGATCTGGAGCGACGGGATCAAGCCCTGGATGGACTCGGAACAGAAAGCACGGGAGGCCGAGGAAGCGGAGAGCGGCAGCTCCAGTTCGCCCACCGTCCCGAAGTTCTCGGCCTGGGATGCATGGCAAGTCGCGTCGCGCGAGCTGTCGGCATTCATGCTGCACAACACGCGCGAACAGGACGTGTTGCTGTTCCTTGAGATGGCGGAGAAGCCGGTTCCCGAAGACTGGAGCCAGACTCCGCTACAGATCCTGGTGCCGGCCTTCGTGGTCAGCGAGCTGAAGACCGCCTTCATCATGGGCTTCTGCATCTACATCCCTTTCCTCCTGATCGACCTGGTGGTTTCCACGCTGCTGATGTCGCTGGGGATGATGATGATGACGCCGGCCATGATCTCGACGCCCTGCAAGCTGCTGCTCTTCGTGCTCGCCGACGGCTGGCAACTGATTTCCCGCGCCCTGGTCACCAGCTTCAGCCATTAAAGGAGCGTTTTGGCCCGGGCGGTGAGTCCGTCCGGCCCAACCGATCATGAGTACGGCCCCGGCCATCAGCACCGATTCGAACTTTTCGTTCGCGACGCGCAGCGATACGGCGCTGTCGGTGATGCTGTTGCTGACGCTGGTCACGCTGATCATTCCGCTGCCGACCTTCCTGCTGGACATGTTGCTGGCACTGAATCTCGGCGGGGCGATCCTGCTCCTGCTGGTGACGATGAACGCGCGGAAGCCGCTCGAACTGAGCGTTTTTCCGGCCCTGCTCCTGCTGATGACGCTCTTTCGCCTGTCGCTCAACGTCGCGACCACGCGGCTGATCCTGCTGAATGGCGACGCGGGGAAGATCGTCACCACGTTTGGTGATTTTGTGGTCGGCGGAAACCTGATCGTCGGAATTGTGATCTTTGCGATCCTGATCACAATCCAGTTCATCGTGATCACCAAGGGTGCGACCCGGATTTCGGAAGTCAATGCGCGCTTCACGCTCGACTCGATGCCGGGCAAGCAGATGGCGATCGACGCCGAGCTGAACATGGGGGCGATCGACGAAAAAGAAGCCAGCCGGCGGAGGCAGACGCTCGCCCGCGAAGCCGAATTTTTTGGCGCGATGGACGGGGCGAGCAAGTACGTCCGCGGCGACGCGATCGCCGGACTGGTAATCCTCGCTGTCAACATCCTCGGCGGCGTGACGCTGGGCATGATGCAGGGTCAGGCCCTCGGCGACGCGGTCGAGATGTACACAATCCTGACGATCGGCGACGGACTGGTCTCGCAGATTCCGGCACTGGTCATTTCGATGGCGGCTGGTATCCTCGTGACCAAATCCGGCTCGGATCAGAGCCTTGGCGAAGAAATCCGCAGCCAGTTCACTGCGAGCTGGCGTTCCTTGATGCTCGCCGCGGGCGTGTTGGCGGCTGTCTCGCTGACGCCGGGGCTGCCCAAGCTCCCGTTCTGGCTGATGGCGCTGGCACTTGCCGTCGTCGCGCAGCGCATCCGCCAACAACAGGCTCGCCCCGCGTTGCCCGCTGAAACTCTGCCAGCCGCGCAGGCTGGGGATGACAAGCCGCCCGAGGAACGCAACCTCGCCCGCTTCCTGCAATGCGACCGGATCCGGCTCGAAGTCGGTGCCATGCTCCAGTCGCTGGTCGAGCCCAGGCAGGGCCGCGACCTGGCGGCCCGGATTTCAGCGCTCCGCGACGAGATGGCGACCCAGTACGGATTCTGGATCCCGCGCGTGCGGATTTTCGGCAACAACCATCTGCCCGACGTCCAGCAGTTCCGGCTGCACGTCAACGGTCGCCAGATTTCGGAAGGCGTGATCCAGACCAGCCACCTGCTCGCCGTCCATCCCGAAGGCCGGTCATTTGAGTTTCCTGGCGAGAAGACCACCGATCCGGCGTTTGGTCTGCCCGCCTGCTGGATCGACCCGGCTTCGCGGCAACGGGCCGAGGCGATGGGGCTGATGGTCACTGAGCCGGCCCATGTGCTGATCACCCATCTCGGCGAACACCTGCGCCGGCATGCCCACGAGCTGCTCAGCCGCGAAGATCTCCAGCGGATGCTGGTCCGGCTCAAGGAATCCGCGCCGACGATCGTCGAGGAAATCCGGCCCGAAATCCTCCGCCCCGCCGTCCTGCATCAGGTCCTCCGCAACCTGCTGGCCGAACAGGTTCCGATCACTTCGCTCGAATCGATCGTCGAAGCGGCCTTGCAGTTTGGCGCGGCGATCAAGGACCCCGAGGAGCTGACCGAACGGGTGCGGGCCGCGATTGGCCCGATCGTGACCGACCGTTTTCGCGGCGGCGACGGACGAATCCGGATCGTCGTGTGCGAGCCGGCACTCGACCAGCAGTTGCGGCAGCAGATGCAGCCCGGCCTGATCCCGCTCAAGGCTTCCCAGCTGCAGCGGCTGGTCACGCGCCTGCGCCACGAGCTCGACCAGGCAGCCCTCCGCGGCCAGCCGGCAGCGCTGGCGGTGGACAGTGCAGTCCGGCGGGCCTTGCGGCAGACCCTGATCCGCTCGCTGCCCGACCTGCCGCTGATTTCGTTCGCCGAAATTCCCGGTGGCACTTATCCGGAGATTGTGGCCACGGTCCGGCTCGGAGACGTCTACGAGAACATCCGCGCGGGCGGCGAAGACCTGTCCGCCGGTCGCGTGCCGGGCACCTCCATGACTGCGGAGGCTGCCTGATGCCAACAAAGTCACCGGCGAGCGGCAGGGCGTCAGCCCTCCGTGTTCCAAATCAATGGCGGCGGCTGTCCGATGTCAACAAGGTCCACGGTAATGCGAGGCTGGAAAGGCAAGCGTGTTGCCTTTCGAAAAACCCTCTTGCTCCGCTCTCCACTCCGTCACCAACCCGGTCCATCGCCCAATGAACGAATTCAGCCAGATTGTGATGCGCCGCCGGCTTCGCCGCCGGCACCCGACCGGCATTTTTTTTGGACTGCTGGCCGGATCGCTGGTCACGCTGATTGGAGTAGCCTGCCAGCTGGATCCGTTCGCGATCTGCTGCCGGGCGCTGATTTCCGGCTTTGCCGTCGGCGCGGTGATGTCGGTCGGCGCAAGCCTGATCCGGCTGGCCAACCTCGAGCCTGAAGCCGCAGCAGCCGGAACGAGCCGCCGAGTTGCAGCCGCGCCGGGTCGGCGCGAGCGGATGGAAAGCGTCGGTCGCGGAAGCTGATATCGCCTGGCAGGGCTGGCCGGACCGGATGCCGGCCAGCGAACAAGTTCACGGATGAATTGACATGAACGCCAACACCGCCAGCGTGGCCGCCCAGAAATGGATGCACGCCAATCGCGAAAAACTGCGCGAACGGCTGATCCTCGATCACCTCGTCTATGTCCGGCGGATCCTCAGCAAGCTGGTCGCGGGCCTGCCAGCCCACGTCGACCGGGACGGCCTCGAGTCGGCCGGCGTGGTCGGACTGGTGGAGGCCGCCAACAGCTACGATCCGACCCGGGGCGTGCCGTTCAAGACCTTTTCTTTTCCCCGCATCCGCGGCGCGATCCTCGATGAACTGCGCCGCAACTCGCCGCTCTCGCAAAAGATGCTCCAGACGGTGGCCCAGGTCCGGGCCGCCTGGGAACGGCTGGAACCACCCGTCATGCCCGAGGACCTCGCTCGCGAGTCGGGGCTGAGTCTCGAACAGGTCGAGAGCGCGCTCGAAGCGATGCGGTTCACCGCACCCCAGGACTGGAACGACCTTTATTGCACAGTCCACAGCACCTGGCGACGCGACGCAGCCGATCCCTCGGCCCGCATGGAGCTGGATGAGTCGCGTCAGGTTCTCGCGGCCTGCATCCTGCGGCTGCCCGAGCGCGAACGGCTGGTGATCACGCTGTACTACGCTGACGAATTGCGGCTGACCGAGATCGGGGCCGTGCTCGGCATCTCGGAGTCGTACACTTCGCGGATCCTCGCCGCCGCCGAGTTCCGGCTCAAGGAACTGGTCCGCGCGTCGACGGAATGAACCTCAACCTTTGACCGGGTTTAGCCACATGTCCAGAACAACCTCGTACTCGTACTCAGTCCCGGTCCGCCGGGACGGTACTCGTACTCGTAATCGACGGGAGCGGTTCGAGCACGAGCACGACACATGGCAAAGCAAGTAGCGCCGATCAAGGCACCCACAAGGTCCATATCCCCTGAAACCTCAACAGCCATGAGCCATCTTCGCCCCGCGCCATCGCCCGAAACCCAGCCCGGTCGCGTGATTCGTGGCAGCCAGCTGGCCAGCCAGCCGCTCCGGGCCGGTCACCAGCCGCATCGCGTCCAGCCCGGGCCGCGCTTGCGCAGTTCTGAACCGGTCGTCCGAGTCGAGCGAAATGACCCTTCCCGGACGCTGCTCGCCGTCACCTGCACTTGTGGCGAAGTGATCGAAATCGAACTGCTACATCCGCCGGGAGCCAACGATGCCGGAAACTGAACGGTTGCAGGTTCGCGGGCGGCCCAGCCCTGACAGCGCACAGCCGGTGCGTCTGTTTCGCGCCCTGACTCTGCTCGTGGCAGCCACGATTTCCCTGATGAACGGCGAGTTGGCCCAGGCCCAGGCAGCGCGCGAGTCACAACCGCTGCTCCAGTCGCTCCGCAGCCTCGTGCCTCCGCCGCCACGCTGGATGAAGCCGCGCCACAAGCCGGCGACTTCCGTCACCGTCGACCAGGTCCAGCCGACGGCGAACTCCAGTCCCGTCCGGACCGCGTCGTGGCAGGAACCGATTGCGCTGGAAACGCCGGTGCCGGCGAACCTCGGGTCTGGCGGTTTCGTTTCACCGATGCAAGGAAACCCGCCGGGCGCGAGCTTGCCCCTGCCGGCTTCGACGGACCCGGCAACCATGCCGATGGACGGCTATCCGTCGCAGTATCCACCCGGCCAGATGCCCCCCGCGCAACTCGATGGCCATTACCTTCAGCCACCCAACATCACGGGCGAAGCACTCTTCGCCGGGCAGGTCACGGCCAGCCAGCGGGCGATGCAGCTGCTGGAAGAAAACGCCCAGCTCGTCGCCGAAATCCGTCGCCTGCAAGCCGTCGAACAGGACTTCGCCAGCCGCCTTGGCCTGGCCAACAACGAACTGCTTCAGACCAGCCAGCAGAACGCGGCCCTGCAGAACTCGCTGCGCAACCAGCAGCTGCGCGAACAGCAGCTGCTGACCGACGCGGAGACGCTGCGGCGCGAAAAGTCCGAAATCATGGAACAGAGCCGGCTGCTGGTGACCGCAGTCGAACAGACCCTCGACGAAATCCTGTTCAACCAGCTCGCCACCCCTCCCGTCTCTGACCGCTAGCCGAGCCGTGTTACCAGCACGCAGCGCAAGATTGCCAGCACGCAGCGCAAGCAAGTGGTCCGCGCGACAAGATCACTGGCTTGCGCTGCGTGCTGGTAACTCCGGATGTCCGTACTCGTATTTGGCCATGCAGTCCCTTCATCATGTGCCCGCCATGAAACGCCTTCTCCCCATTGACCGTCGCCAGGTCCTTGGCCTTGGTCTTGCCGCCGCCGCGACATCCCTTTCCGGCTGCTGCTGGATTGGTCGGCATGGGACCATCATCGACCCACCCGCTTTTCTCGACGATCGCGAAAGCTTCAGCTTCTTTGCCGCGCCGGCTTACGCCAGTCAGCCGCCGCGCCGCGTGCTGGTTCTGCCAGCGCAAACGACGGTCCAGCCACTTGCGATGCAGGCCCAGTTCGCCGACCAGCTCGCGGCCCAGTTTCGTGCCGGGCGGCTGTTTGAGACAATCGTCGATCCGGCCCTCGGCAACTGCCAGTGCGATCTCGACACGGTCCTGCACGGCCGTTTCAACGAGTACCGGCTGCTGGACTTGACCGACCGCTACCAGGCGGATGCCCTGCTCGTCACACGGCTCAACCGGCTGCAAGCCGTCGCGCCGATGGAAGTCGCCGCGACCTGCGCGCTGATCGACCGGGCCGAAGCCGTCGTGCTCGCCGCCGCCGACGGCCACTGGAACACGGCCGATCCGGTGACGAACCGGTCGTGGTGTTCCTGGCTGACCCATCATTGCATTGGCGTGTCGCCGGAAACGGTCGCCGTCTACCAGGCCTCGCCCCGGCACTTTCTCTCTTTTGTCGCCTGGCAAATCGCCCGGCGAATGGCGGAACCGCTGGGAGTCGACCTGACGGAGCGGGCCACGCCGGCAATGGGATGCTGATACCCGGTTGCTGACTCGTACTCGTGCTCAGTCCCGGCTCTGCGGGATGGTACTCGTACTCGTACTCCAATTCCCTGCTCTTGCTGGTGACCGCGGAAGGACCATCGATTACGAGTACGAGCACCGCTTCGCTGAGCACGAGTACGAATCGATGCCGAAAGGCGCTGCCGATTGCCTCACGCCCGCGGGTGGAACTGCTGATGCACCTTTTTCAGCCGGCGCTGGTCCACGTGCGTGTAAATTTGCGTCGTCGCAATGCTCGCGTGCCCCAGCATCTCCTGGACCTGCCGCAAGTCGGCCCCGCCGGCCAGCAAATGCGTGGCGAAGCTGTGCCGCAACGAGTGCGGGCTGATTGAGACCGGAATGTCGGCGGCGAGGGCATGCCGCTTGACCAGCTCCCAGATCGCCTCGCGCCGCAGCCGCCTGCCGCCCCGCGAGAGGAACAGCCACGGCGGATCGTCACCCAGCGCCGCCAGGCCGGGCCGCAACTGTTCGAGATAGACTTTCAGTACGGTGATCGCTGCATCGCCCAACTGCACCATCCGCTGTTTCGAGCCTTTGCCCAGGCACTTGCAGAAGCGTTCCTTCAGATGCACATCGGCCAGCCGGAGATTCGAGACTTCGCTCGCCCGGCAGCCAGTCGCGTAGAGCGTTTCAAGCAGCGCCCGGTCACGGACCGCCAACCGGTCGAGCCGGCCGG
>JANOFL010000031.1:0-9404 GCA_031405895.1 Planctomycetota bacterium | reverse complement strand
GATGACCGCCAGGCTCTGGCGGCCTTCGACACGCTGGCCCGGCTGGAAGGCATCCTCCCCGCCCTCGAAACGGCTCACGCCATCGCCATCGCGATGGAAGAAGCCGCCCACCGCCCGCCCACCGAGGCGATCCTCGTCTGTCTCTCTGGCCGCGGCGACAAGGACGCAGCGGAAATCGAACGCCTGCGGTCGGAGTAATGCCTGGTCAACGCGGGACTTTGCGGATCTCTACCGATGTCCAGCGCTTGTCCCGGAATCCACGGCCGCGCTCCGCGGCACTGAAACCACGCCACCTTCCACCACCGACAACTCGGCCCAGACGGGGAGATGGTCCGAAATGGCGAGGGCCTGTTCGAGCGACAGGTTGAAGTGCCGGAGAAAGTCGAAGACTCCGCCGCTGCCCAGATACTCAACCGTCGCCTGGCCGTCGAAGAGGATGTTGTCGTACTGGCAAGTTCCGCGCGTGTTCGTGTAACGGCCGGTGACAACCCGCACCAGCTGACTTCGCCGGGTCGAAGCGTCGAGCAGCCGGTCGCCGGCGTTGAAGTCGCCCAGCAGGATCACGTCGTCTTCGCCCCGGCCATCGTTGCGGACCGCGCGATAAAGCTGCTGGAGGAAGCCGAGTTCTGCTTCCGGACGGCTTGCATCAAGATGCAGGTTGACGAGCGAGAACGTCAGGGCCATTTCCGGCGGCGGTCCGACTGCGCGGAACCAGCCCACGTAGGGCGGACGGATCAAAAGGCCCTCCGGATCCTGAACCGGGTAAGCCCCCGACTCGTCGAGCGTGACCTTCTGCCGGTCGAAGACAAAAGCCGACTGTTCGCGGTAGTGGTCGCTGCGGCCCTGGGGTGGGCTGACAACAAACTCCCATGCCCGGCCGGTCGAGTTCCGCAACAGCCCCACCAGCTCGGGCAATACGGTCTGGTTCTGGTTGCGGATTTCCTGGATCGCGACCAGGTCGAACTGGCCGATGATCGCCGCGATTTGCATCATTACTTCGGGCTGGGCCGCTTTGGAATTGCCGAGCGTCTGGATATTGAAGGTCGCCACGCGAATCCGGTCCGGCGCGGCGGGCCGCGACCAGCCCGAGAGCTGGGCCGGGTTCTGTTCACCCGCAACTCCCCGCGGCAGCTGAAACACCTGGCCGAACTGCGAACCGGCCAGCCGGACCGCATCGTTGAAGCTGCCGATCTGCCCGCGGTGGCAAAGCGCCCATCCGCCCGCCGCCAGAACCGTTCCCAGCAGCACCGTCGTCAACATCCGCCGCATCGTCAAACTCCCGCACCGTCCGATCCGTCTTCCGCCTTGTCTTCCATCGGACCAACGCGCCGGGCGGGTCAAGCAACAATCAGGTTCTGCCGGCCGGGCCTGCCGTGACCGCTGCTTTTTGCATGAGCGAAGGGATTCCGGGTACCGCCGCCGCAGCCCGAGGGGAGCAAGGGCGCGGTATTAACGACAAAGCAGGAGCTTTGTCACGACGGCAGAAAATGAACGTCAAAGCAGGAGCTTTGTCGCCACGGAAGAGGCTGTTATGCCGCCGGGACGACGCGTTGGGGCGGGTCGACGCGGTGGTGGCGGCGCTGGGAGGGGATTTGGGCCGTGGCCAGCCGCTCGCTGAGGTTGGGGCGGAAGACCATTGCCAGAAGCAGCGGCAAATACCAGGCGATAAAGGTCCCGCCTTCATAGCCATGCCAGAACTGGACCGCGACCATCTGGGCGCTTGTGTAAGCGATCAGTGTGCCAAGATCCTTGCGGGCCGGCCAGAAAACAAACGAGACGCTCAGCACCACGAACGCGACCAGCGCCGGCAGACGGAACCATGGGTCCCAGCCGAGAACCCAGATGCCTTGCAGCAATCCCCGGTCGAGCCGCGGCAGCCAGAAGCCGAACATCGCCTGGAGCTGCTCAAAAAAATGCTGCACCGACTCGCTCGTGAACACCAGCCCGCCGATGCAGACCGCGAGCGCCGTCACAAAGCCGAAAACGAACCGCCCCACCCGGCTCTCCCAGTAAAAGCTCAGCCAGAGCGGCAGGAGAAACAGCGGGTAATAGGACACGCCGGTTGCGAGACCGAGCATCAGGCCGGCGACCAGCGGCTGGCGATAAAGCACGGCCGCCCAGACAATCAGCGCCGCCGGCAACATGTGATAGGTGTTGCCCGAATACATGATGGTGTAGGGCAACATCAGCCAGATCACAGCCATCCCGATTCCGGCCCGGAAGCTGGAAAAGTGGAAGTAGCCCATCGCAACCAGACCAAAGACCAGGGCAATCTGCGCGGTGATCGCCAGGGTCTTGGCAACCACTTCCAGCCGGAAAGCCAGATCGTTCGCAGGTTGTTGCCGGTCGGCTCCCGTCTCGCCCGCGTTTCGCGCCGCGGTGAAGGTCGGCAGGGCCGGGATGACGTGCAGCAAGGCGTAGCCCGGGCCGTGGACCAGCAGCTCGCGTTTGGCTTCTTCGCCGGCCGCTTCGCGCTGGACCAGCTTCATGGCCCCGATCGCGCCGGAAAGCGACCCGGCCTGGGGCCGCGCCGTGATGATGTCCGCCGCGATGAACGTCAGCAGGCTGCCGCCGAGAAAAACCAGTCCGCCGAGACTGATATTGGGTTCCAGCAGCGGGCGGCGAACCAGCAGCGGGTCGAGCAACATCCGCAGCAGGACCAGCAGGCCCACCGAAAAAAGCCAGATGTATCCGGCCCGCTGGACCATGTCGCCGCGGGAAAGGTCGCTCACGGCGACCGGGGCTTCGCTGTCGTCGGCCAGCGGTGGACTGAGCGATTCGCCAGGGCCAGGCGCGAATTCCGAAGACACCGTCCCGGCATCGTCCTGAGCGGCGGGGCCGGCCATCCAGCCGCGCGCCGGCGGTCCGGCCACAAACTCCTCGTCGAGTCTTCCCGGCCAGTGACCCAACGAACTGGCCAGTGACATTTCCGGCTGGACCAGCCGAGAGGCCGGCTCAGTCGCCGAGCGCTTGGGCACCTCCCGGTAGTTGACCAGCAGGATTCCCGGCGCGAGCAGGATCAGCAAAACAAGGTCGAGGTTGCGGAACGACCAGAAGCGGTTGAACTTGAAGAACAGGGCCAGCATCAGCAGGCTCGACAGCCATGCCCAGCTGGTTTCGTGAATGCGTTCGTAACCGAACGGGAACTGGTCCATGCGGACTTGAACGGGTGGGATGGGCTGAAACCGGACGAGCCGAACACCCTATTCAAGCCTTGTTGGGGTCAGCTTGTCCAGCCAGCTATACCCGGTGGACGGGCTGATTTTCACCGAAAATCCCTGAAGACTGGCAAGTTCTGCGTCCTGAGCGGGCTGGGAGGAGGCTTGTTCAGGTGCTCGGCGGGCCGACACGTGACCATGGACACTGGAAACACTTCCGGACGGATTTGACTGAAACAACTTCCAGGACCCCCTTTCGGGGAGCCTGGGCAGGCGGCCGGGCTTCGCCGCTACAATCGCAGCTGGGTGCCGCGCTGAGTTGCCAAGAAATTTCCGCGCGGCGCGAATACAGATGAGTTCCAGAGCCGGAGTATCGGCGCTGGCAGTTTTACGCGCAAGGGTTAACGAACATGCGATGGCAGTGGTTGGGTATGTCGGCAATGGTGTTTGGCCTGTGGGCCTGTGTGGCCCTTGGCCAGGATCCGGGGCCTGAGGCCGCTACTCCCCCGGCCGGCGGCTCGGTCCAGGAAGTGATCGGTCAAAAGGTGGAGGAGATCGGGACCACGATGAACCAGAGCCCGGCGGTCAAGGAAATCTCGGCCGGTGTGCTCGACCCGATCTACAAGGTCGCCGAGCAGATCGGCCAGAACCAGCCGTGGTTCTACTGGGTCGCGTTCGCCGTGATGGCGGCGGGTGTGGTCAGCTTCGCGGGGCAGCTGGTGTTCACCAAGTTCCTGCTGCTCTTCAAGGGCAGCCTGAATTTTCGCGAGATCCTCTCCGACCTGTTGGGCCTTGTGATCAGCGTGGTGGGACTGGTGCTGACGACCCAGGCCGCGGTCCAGAACTCGCAGTTTACTTCGACGCCGGCCAAGGTGGTTTCGGCCGCGGCGGTGGGCGTGGTCGCCGGTATCATCTTCTGGATCTGGGGTTCCAGCCAGGAATTCCGCGCCGCGCGGCGGGGACCCGACGTGAAGTCCGATGCCGACCGTCCGCGGATGCGATGAACCGGCGGCAGGCAACCGGCCTGACGTGCCTGTTGCTTGATCGTCGAAAACAGCTGTCATGGAACCGGCGGCTCTGAGAAAACGGGGCATTGTGGCATCGGCCACAGTGCCTTTTTGCTTTCCATTGACAGCCCGGCGCTGGCGCGGGACTATCGAAAGCGCGGAGGGACCACCGTTCCCCGCCATGCGGACTCTCACAGCCCGCTGAAGAAGGTGCCGGATCCTTTTTCAACAGGCTGCCGCCAGGCCCGCCTGGACCGGCAAGCTAATTGGGGAATCGACAGGCATGTGTGGCGTTGCCGGAACTTCACGGGCGGGAGCCCTGCCGGCCCTCGAAGATTCGCTGGCGGCCATGCGTCATCGCGGCCCGGATGACAGCCTGGGCCTCGACCTGGGCGGCATGTTGCTGGGTCACCGGCGGCTGTCGATCATTGACCTGTCGCCGCTTGGCCGCCAGCCGATGGCGAACGAGACCGGTGATCTGCACGTGGTCTTCAATGGGGAAATCTATGACTTCGACCAGCTTCGGAAGGAGCTGACCGGCCATCAATTTCGCTCGCGCACCGATTCGGAAGTTCTGCTGCACGGCTATGAAGAATGGGGCATCGAAGGGCTGCTCCGGCGAATCCGGGGCATGTTCGTGTTCGCCTTGTGGGATGCCCGGCAACAGGTCCTGCACATCGCCCGGGACCAGATAGGGAAGAAGCCGCTTTTTTATCGGGCCGACCAGGAATCGATTTCATTTGCGTCAACGCTTCCAGCATTGCGGCTACTGGAGCCGGACCTCGGCCAGATCTCGGGGCCGGCAATCGCGACGTACCTGCATCTGTTGTCCGTGCCGGCACCGCTGACGATGCTGGAGGGGGCGTTCCGTTTGCCCTCCGCGCACCGGCTGGAATGGCGGCGTGGAACGGGCCCGGTGCTGTCGCGGTACTGGGAGCCGCCCGCGATCCGGCCGGAACGGCGTTCGGACGACGAGTGGGTGGAAGCGATCGAGTCCGCCCTGAGCGGTGCCGTTCAGCGCCGGCTGGTGGCTGACGTTCCAGTGGGGCTGTTCCTCAGCGGGGGGCTGGATTCAGGTTTGGTGGCGAGCCTCGCGGCGGAACTGGCTGGTGGAAAACTGCAGACGCTGTCGATGGGGTTTGGCGAAGCCAGCGACGAGACAGGAGCGGCCCGGGAACTGGCTGCGCGGCTGGGGACCGAGCATCACGAGATTGTGCTCGAGGGCGACGGTCTGGCAGCGCTGCCTGCCCTCGTGGCCGCATTTGGCGAACCGTTTGGAGACCACGCCGCACTTCCCACCTGGCGACTGTCGCAACGGGCTCGCGAGCATGTGACGGTGGTCCTGACGGGCGATGGCGGCGACGAACTGTTCGGTGGCTATCCGATGTATGCGGCGGCACGGGCCACCGGCTGGCTGCACTGCCTGCCGGGCTCGAGCCTGCTGGGTGCGCCGGCTGGGAACGACTGGTTGAACCGGCGTGGCGTTTTTCGAAAAGCGTTGACGGTCGCATCGGGATTGACGGGACGTCATGGCCGGTATCGTTTTGATCCGCTGGGAGTCAGGACTTTTCGCGGCCGGATGGAACAGCTGGCGGGCCCGCGGCTGCGCGCGATCCTGTCGCAGGTGGAGGTCGATGCGGAGTACGACCGCCGCTGGGAAGAATCGCGCGGCCACAGCTGGAGCAGCCGGGCCCAGCATGTCGACCAGATGACGCAGCTGCCGGAGGTCTTCCTGACCAAGACCGATTGCGCGACGATGGCCCATTCGCTGGAGGCCCGCTGTCCGTTTCTGGACCTGGCGCTGCTGGAGCTGAGCCGCCGGATTCCGTCCGGCGCCATGCTGCGGGGGATGCAAACCAAGCACCTGATCCGGCGACTGGCGGATAGGCGGCTTGGTCGCGAGGCGTCTCGCCGGCGGAAGCAGGGCTTTGCGCCGCCAACCGACCGCTGGTTCCGCGGGCCACGCGGCCAACAGCTGGCCGGCATCATCTGCTCGGAAACAGCCCTTGGGCGGGGCTGGCTGGACGGCGGGTTCGTGCGGCAACTGGTCAGCGAACACCAGTCGGGGACCGTCAATCACGGCCAGCGGCTGTGGCTGTTGCTGATGCTGGAACTCTGGTTCCGGATGTTCGTCGACCAGACGTTGAGCCGCGAAGATGACCTGTTTGAAGTCGCGGCCGAAAAAGCGGTGGCTGCGTGAGTGATCGCCGCAAGGTTTTGTACTTCATCGCCTACCCGCAACGCCTGGCGGGTGCCAACCGCAGTCTCTATGAGCTGATCACGCATCTGCCGCCGGAGATTGACCCGCTGGTGGTCACGGCCGGTCCCGGGTTGGTCGTCGAGGCCTACCAGAAAGCTGGCGTGCGGTGCCTGGTGTTGCCGGCACCGGGCGAGCTGGCGACGTACGGCAAGGCGGCCCTGAAATGGGGTCCACTGAAGACGGCTTCGGTTGCTGTCGGCAATCTGCTGCCCTACACGGTGCGGCTGGCGCGGCTGTTCCGGCGCGAGCGGGTCGACATTGTGCACTGCAATGATCCGCGCGGCGCACTGATCGTGGCCGCCGCGGTGCGACTGACCCGCAAGTGGCTGGTCGTCCATCACCGCGGCGAGGGGTTTGGCCAGGGCCGGCTTTGGCGGTTTTACGAACGGCTTCCCGACCGCGTGATCACGGTCTGCCGGGCGATCGAGCGGGACTACAGTGACGCTATCCGCCCGAAAGTCGTCACGGTCTACAACGGGATCGGCGACGCGGTTCCTGCGGGCGAGGGAATTCCGGCGCTGGACAGCTTGCGGTCGAAGGGTGTCTGCGTGGTGTCCTGCTTCGCGACGTTGGTGCCATTCAAGGCCCAACATCATCTGCTCGACGCCGCCGGCTTGTTGCGCCAGCGCGGATTGATGGACCGGTTTCAGCTGGTCGTCGTCGGCGACACACCCCGGCCGGACTATCTGGAGTTTCTGAAGCAGCGAGTCCAGGCCAACCAGCTCGACAACGTCACGATCACGGGCTGGATCGACAATCCGTTCAGCTATTACCGTTCGACCGACATCTCCTGCATGGCCTCCGTCAGCCGCGAACAGCTGGAACTGGACGGCAAGGTCGAAGATGTGCGGGGCAACGAAGGTTTTCCGCGGACCCACCTCGAAGCCATGCTCTACGGCCTGCCCGTGATCGGCAGCGACATTGCCGGCGTTTCCGAACAGGTGGAGCACGGAGTCACCGGTCTGGTGGTACCTCCGGGCAACCCGGCGCAGCTGGCGGACGCCATCGGGCAGCTGGTGCTCGACCCTGAGCTGCGCCGGCGAATGGGACAGGCGGGGAAGGAGCGGGTGGCGCGGCTGTTTTCGACCGAAGCCTATGTCCGCGGCGTGATGGCGGTCTACGACGGCCTGAAATGACCGGCCGATTCTCAGAGCCTGTCCGAAAAGGGGTCTGAACCTGGACAGACAAAACGGCGAATTCTTGTGAGCCTGAGGCGCTAGCCGATTCCCTTGGGAGTGAGTTGATGGTTGAGTCAGCGTTCTCGGCTAGCGCCTCGGGCTCATTTTTTATCAGTCTGACCGGTTTCGGACAGGCTCTCAGCGGCGGCGTTTGACCATTTCGATTTCGTTGCCGCGACCGCGGTAGCGGACCTCGTCCATGAAGGAGCGGATCAACAGCAATCCGCGACCACTGAGCTGTTCCAGCCGCCCGGGAGCCGTCGGATCAGGCACACTGGCCTGATCGAAGCCCGGCCCTTCATCGCGGATGCTGATCCGGATTTCATCGTCGCCCAGCAGGCTCGAAACGTGGACCTTGCGACCTGCCCAGGGGGCCGCGCCGCGCCGCTGGCGGATCAGCTGGTGGTACTGCTGGTCGTCTTCGCCGCGCAGCACCGAAGAAACTTCGAGGTTGCCGTGATGCATGGCGTTGGCCAGCGCTTCGCCGACTGCCATCCCGATCTGCAGCCGGTCCTGTTCCGACCAATGCGGCAACTGGTCCTGAAGGTGCTCGATCAGCGGGCCGATCAGCCGACAGTCGTTCTCGAGAATGTGGGCAAGAGGATTGGCCAACGGTGCCGGTCCGGCCGTCCGGCTTTGAGCCAGAAGGGAGCCACCGGCCCCGGGCCGGGGCATGGAGTGCGAGGCAATGTCGAGCACGAATTCGACCGTTGGCAAAAGGTCCTGGGCGAGCGACTGCTTGGGTGAGTAACTCGCGGCACCGTGCCGGAGTGCGAGCAGCGCCGTTTCATCGCTTCCCTGGCTCGTCACCAGCACGACCGGCAGCGCGGGCCAGCGCGACTTGATTTCGCGGACCAGACCCAGTCCGTCCCGCCGCGGCATCGTCAAGTCGGTCACGACCAGATCGGCCATCTGCCGTTCCAGTTCTTCCAGCGCCGCTTCGCCGTCGCCACATTCGCGCAGCGCCAGTTCAGGGTTGTGGCTGAGCAGGGACCAGAGCAGATGCCGGTCGAGCGCGGAGTCGTCGCAGATGAGAATTGACCTGGCCAATGCCCTTGCCGCCCGACGGACCGTGGAATGCAGAAGAGCAAGACTACCGCAGGCAGGCGGCGGCTACCTCGATTCTTCGCACTTCCAGCCGGCCGGGCAAACATCCGGCCTGGAACAGGCCGGACAATCGGGTCTATCGGTCCTTGAACGGTGTTCCGATCCCCGTCGCGTCGAACTCAAAAGCCCGCGTGGCCCGGTTCCCTTTGGGCAGGCGGGCGTAGATCAGGGCCTTGGCCAGCCGGTTGTAGCCCAGTTCGTAGTTGGCTCCCCAGCGGGTCACGAACAGCTCGAGCAGGTACTCGCGTTCCTGGCCCGCAGGCAGCGGAACCCGGTCGGAAATCTGGTAGTGCCCGTTGATCCAGATGTTGATATTGGTCCAGTCTTCCGGTCCGGTGTTGCGGATGACCAGCTGCCCGCCCCTGATTTCCGGCCGCTCGCCCAGGGGTAATTCGTAGATTCCCGGAACGGGCAAAAAACGCCCGGCGGCCGTGGCTTCCAGCGTCCCTTCGGACAGGGGTGGCAAAATGTTCCAGAGCGCGAGAATCACCACCGGCGGAACAATCGCCATCAGACCCAGCAGGATCGACAGCGTCCGCTGGTTCATCCGTGGCACCAGACGCTGGGCGCTGGACACCCCCTCCGCCGGCGCGGTCAATTCACCACCCATTGCGCTACCCAAAACCTGTTTCATGCCAACTACTATACACTTCGCGGCCACACACTTGAGATGTTTTGGCGAGCGGCAGGGCGT
>JANOFL010000029.1:0-1971 GCA_031405895.1 Planctomycetota bacterium | reverse complement strand
CCGGATGATTCACGTCAGCACGGTCAACACGCTGGCTTGTTCGCGGCGCGGTGCGATCAGCGATGAGTCCGCGCGTGAGCCGGGTTGTCCGCCAATCTGCTATGTCGTGACGAAACGCGAAGCCGAACAGGCAGTTGCCAGCGAAGTTTCGGCCGGCCTCGACGCGGTGACGGTGCATCCGTCGTTCCTGCTGGGTCGCTGGGACTGGCGGCCCAGTTCGGCCGAGATGCTGGTTTCAATTGCCCGACAAAAGCCGCCCTTCGCGCCGGGCGGCGGCACGAATGCGGTCGATGTCCGGGATGTGGTTGCCGGCATCTTCCTCGCCGCAGAAAAAGCGCCGACTGGTGCACACTATGTTCTCGGTGGCGAGAACGTCAGCTATTTCGACCTGTGGACCCGCATGGCGCGGGCAGCGGGTGTTCGCCGTCCATGGTTTCGGCTGCCAGACTGGCTGGCAATCGGCGGCGGATATGCCGGTGATCTGTGGGCCACGCTGCGACGGAGCGAAAGGGCACTCAACTCCGGAGCAGCCCGGATGGGGCAACTTTTTCACTACTACACCTCAGCCAGCGCGGAATCCGGGCTGGGATACCGCCCGCGGCCAATCGAAGACGCGATTCGTGAAACGGCCCGCTGGTGCCAGGAACGTGGCTGGATCAGGCTGCCGCCTTGCTGAAAACCTGACCGGGAACGGCGAAGAGAGGGGGTCAGACCCCAAATCGCTCCGAAGACTGCGCGATTTGGCGTCAGACCCCGCCAGTTCCCGGACAGGCCATGAAAGTGACTTCACGCCCCGCGAGGTTCCAGGTTTTCAGCTCCAGTCCCTGACAGTCGGGCAACTCGCGGGCGTTCACGATGCCCACTGCGGGATGATTGGCAGCGAAGGCGTCGACTTCCGCTTCCGACATCACCATCACGGCCGTCGAAACCACGTCGCAAACCGTCGCGTCCGTGTGAATGACGGTCGCGCTCAGCCAATGGCTGGCCGGCCAGCCGGTCCGCGGGTCGAGCACATGGCCATAGCGTCGCCCGTTGTGGATCAAGGCCTGCCGGCCGGAGCCACTGGTCGCGAGGGCTTCGTCCACCAGCCGGATTTCCGCGAGCCGCTTGCGCGGAACGAGCGGGTCGGCGATGCCGATCCGCCAGCCGGGTTGACCCATTTTGCTGCCTTCGCGCCCCGACTCATTACCCGCCGCGACGACGCTGCTCTGGCCGCCGTGAACGAGGAAGTGTCGCTGGCCGAGCCCCGTCAGCAACCCGGCGGCTTCCTGCATCGCGTGGCCTTTGCCGATCCCGTTAAAATCGACTTCCACGCTTTCGCGCAGAAAACGGAGCGTTGAACTGTCGTCTGTCCATTCCAGCCAGCGGGTCCCGCTGATTTCGAGTGCGGCGGCGATCGCTTCGGGTTGGGGCATCCGGGGTTGGCGAACGCGAAAGCCCCAGATTCTGGCGAGCGGGCCGAGCGTGCAGTCAAACGCTCCGCCCGTCCACGCATGCCAGTCGAGGCAGAGCGGCAAGAGCGTTGCCAGATGGCCACTGACCGGAACCGGCTGGCGGGCCGCGGCGGCATTGAGGCGGGAAAGCGTGCTGCCAGGCCGGTAAACCGAGATTTCGTTCTCGATCAACTCGACCAGACTGGCCACCCGCCCGCTGGCGTCGACGCTGGCCTTTGTCAGACCCCCGGGAAAAAACAGCTCGAACTGGCAGCCCATCGCGTCGAAGCGGTAATGGCCGAGCGGAGCGCCCGGATCGTCAGGCACAGAGCCTGGTCCGATTGCGCCCGCCTGGCTTGCGGGCGCGCGAAGCAGTTCGGGGTTCCGCGGTCCCCGCTGAAACAGCTCCCGACGATTCAGCTCTTCGCTCAACGATCATTCACTCCCCTGCCCTGCCTGGCCGCCGGCTTGTCAACCTTGACGGATTGACTGGATTACTGCGCGCGGCCAGATTTGATCTTGGCGAGCGGCAGGGCGG
>JANOFL010000028.1:0-9435 GCA_031405895.1 Planctomycetota bacterium | reverse complement strand
TGTCCGGCCTAAAACTCGGAGGGCTGACGCCCTGCCGCTTGCCAAAAAACCAGAACTGACCGCACGTAGAACATTGGAATCCCGGATGATCGTGGGGCTCGACATCGGCGGCGCCAATCTCAAGGCCTGTGCAGGTGAAAGTGCGAGGTCGGTGCAGTTCGAGCTCTGGCGCGATCCCGACGGTCTCAGTGCGGCGTTGTCCGAACTGGTCGAAGGGTGGATCGGTCCGAAATGGCTGGCGGTGACCATGACGGGCGAGCTGTGTGACTGTTTTGCCGGCCGGCCCGACGGTGTGCGGCGGATTCTGGCATCGGTGGCCGAAGCGTTTCGTGGAAGCGAAGTCCTCGTGTACCAGACGACCGGGCGATTCGTCGGCCCGGCCGAAGCGGAAGCAACCCATCGGGCAACTGCCGCGGCCAACTGGCACGCCATAGCATCAGCGGCCAGCCGGTTCCTGCCAGACCAGTCCGGCCTGGTACTGGATATCGGCTCGACCACCACGGACCTGGTCCCGGTGTGTCAGGGCCGGCCTGCCGGTCGCGGGCTGACCGATTTCGCGCGGCTTCGCGCCGGAGAACTGCTCTACACCGGACTGTTGCGGACGCCGGTCTGCGCTGTGACGCGAGCCGTGCGTCTGGGTAGCCGGCTGGTGCCGCTGGCCGCAGAATTCTTTGCCACCGTCGGCGACGCGCGCCTGGTCACCGGCGAGCTGGTTGGCGACCCATCGGTCGAGGCAACGGCCGACGGGAGACCAGCGGATGCGATCCATGCCCGCCGGCGGCTTGCCCGAAGTGTCTGTTCTGATCCGGACGAGCTGGGCCCGCTGCTCGCGGAACTGGCGGCGGCCATCCTCGCCCGGCAACAGCACTTGATCGTGCGGGCCATCCGCAGCCTGGCAAACCGGCACCCTGTTCTTGCCGCAAACGTACTGGTGGCCGGCGCCGGCGAGGATTGGGCAGCGCGCTGCGTGGCGAAAGCCTTGCCGGGTGCCCAGGTTGTGCGGCTTTCGGCAATGCTGGGTCTGGCCCTCAGTGCAGCTGCCGGGGCGTGGGCGGTGGCGGCGTTGCTTTCCGGCGCCGGGTCGACGCAGCAAGAACCGGAGGCGGCATGAGCAGCTGGAACGGCTGGGTGGTCAAGGCCGGTGGGAGCTTGTGTTCGGATGCGAAGGGACTGCGCCGCGCCAGTCACTGGCTGAGGAACCACTTTGACCAGCCGTTGCTGGTAGTCACAGGTGGCGGAATCCTCGCCGACCGGGTCCGCGAACTCGACCGGCGCGTCGGCCTTGCCTGCGATGTCGCCCACCGGATGGCCTTGCGGACCATGCGCGCGAATCTGGCCTCGTTGCGGGAACAGCTTGGAGAAGGCGGCGTCTGGTCAGCTGCGCGGTTGCCGCCATCGCCGGTGGAGCAGGTGAACTGGCTGGATGTCGAACCCTGGCTTACCGGCCACTCGCGCGAGGAAAAATCGTGGCGGTTTACAAGCGATTCGATTGCCGCGCTGGTCGCGATTGAAACGGGCGCCCAGCGGCTGGTGCTGCTGAAAAGATGCCCGATTCCTGCTACCCGGGATTGGACTGAACTGGCGCGACTGGGGATCGTCGATGAGTGTTTTCCAGCGTTGGCGACAAACCTGTCCCAGGTATCGTTGGCCGATCTTTCGGCCGGCCCTGGCTGAGCCGCAGACGATGGTCCGGGTGCCGCATCACAGGCAGGTTTTAGGGTGAACCGCAGGCGCTAGCCGCGGGCTCTTCAAAGAGCCCGGACGCTAGCGCGTGCCGGTTCACCGGAGTCACCCTTGGATCCGACGTTGACGAGGCACCAAGGGCTGCCCGCGACTTCATTCGGCCGGTCTCGGACTTGTGGAACCGGTTGCCGCCAGGGCGGTTGGCTGGTACAATCCGCCCCGTGTTGGGGCTGGAAAATCAGGGCAACGTCCACCGTTCGGGCTTGCGGCTGGCACCACAACAACATTGTAAACGTCAACCCTGCCGGACGGTTCCTGTTGCAAGGGACCTGCCCTGTCATGGCTCGTTGTAGCCACCGGACGCGGCGTGTGGGGCAACATGGGACCACGGAGCATTCATGAACGAACTGGTACAGCAACTTGTTGACGCTGGCGTGCACTTCGGGCACCGGGCCAGTCGCTGGAATCCGAAGATGCGGCCCTATATTTACGGCCGCAAGGACCAGATTCACGTCATCGACATCCGCGAAACGGTTCGTGGGCTCCTGCGGGCGAAGAAGTACATCCAGCAGACGGTCGCCGAGGGCAGTCTCGTCCTGTTTGTCGGGACCAAGCGCCAGGCCGGGTCGGTGATCGAGCGCGAGTCGCTCCGCGCCGGCATGCCCTTTGTCAGCGAGCGCTGGCTCGGCGGTTGCCTGACCAACTTCCGCACGATTCGTAGCCGGATGGGCCGGCTGGAGGAACTCGAAAAGATCCGCTCGACCGAAGCGATCAATTCCTACTCCAAGAAAATGCAGTCCTCGCTCGCCCGCGAGTATCGCAAGATGTACCGCAATCTGAACGGCATCCGGACGATGAACCGCCTGCCCCACTGCCTGGTGGTCATCGACCCGATGAAAGAGAAGAATTCCATCCGCGAAGCCCGCGCGATGGGCGTCACGACCATTGCCCTGATTGACACTAATTGCGATCCGGATGATGTCGATCTGCCGATTCCCGGCAACGACGACGGCATCCGCTCGGTCGAGGTGATTGTCGCACACCTCGCCGACGCAGCGGTCGCGGGCGGAAGAGCCATCGCGGCCCGCAAGGAAGAAGACCGTCCGGCTCCCAGGGGCCAGGAAGCTCCCGACCAGGACGCTGTCCCCAGCCTGGCTTGAGCCGACTGCCGGTCGCGCCCAACAGCCGGATTTCAGCCACGCGGATTTGCGGGTGGCTGACCGCTTTTCCTGAATCAGGTCGCGAACTGGATCGGTTGTCAGGCGGTCCTGGTATCGCGACTGCCGCCCGCGGCCCAACAGCCCGCTGATGCAGCATACCACCACATTTTTTGAGCGTTTTTGCCGGAGTTGACGAACATGCCCGAAATTACTGCCACCGCCGTCAAGCAGCTGCGCGAGCGGACCGGATTGCCGCTGATGGACTGCAAGAGCGCGCTTGCCGAAACCAACGGCAACGAAGACCAGGCGATCGACCTGCTGCGGAAACGAGGCAAGGCGATCCTTGGCAAACGATCGGACCGCGACACTTCGTTTGGCCGTTTTGGCATCGCGGCAGGAACCGCCCGCAAGGCCGGCGCGATCGTGGAACTGAAGTGCGAAAGCGCTCCCGTTACCTCGACCGAAGAGTTCATCAGCTTCGCCAACGACCTCGCCGTTCAGCTGGCCGATCACCCGCAGGTCAAGTCGGCCGAGGAGCTGCTGGCCCTCCCCTCGCGGAGCAAGCCCGGCCAGACGCTGGGCGACCAGAAGGATGACATGTTCAACCGCATCCGCGAAGTCTTCAATGTCGGCCGGCTGGCCCGGATCGATGGCGCGACCGGTGCCTACTCGCACAACTCGGGCACGGTCTCGGGTGTGCTGCTCGCCATCGAAGGTGGTGATGACGATGCCGCCAAGGATGTCTGCATGCACGTCGCGGCGATGCGCCCCTCGGCCCTCTCACCGGCCGATCTCGATCCGGTCCTGATTGAGAAGGAGCGGGAAATCCTCAAGGCCGCTGCGCTGAAGGAGGGCAAGCCCGAGAACATTGTGGACAAGATGGTCGAGGGCCGCCTGCGGAACTACTTTGCGGAACAGGTCCTGCTCGAGCAGCCTTTCGTCAAGGACGACAAGCAGAGCGTCGGCAAATTCGCCGAGTCGAAGGGAATGAAGATCAAGCAATTCATCCACTGGGAACTGGGGCAGTAAGAGGGAACCAGTCCGGGAACCGCCAGATACCAGCCCGCTGCGCAAGCAAGGACGGCATGGAGTCCGGTTTTCCCTTGCTTGCGCTGCGGGCTGGTTTTGAATGGCAACTGCAATACCTGCGTGTCAGGCTGGTAGACTGTTGGCCAGTCGGCATCAGATTGAACCTCATCGTCATCACCCGCCACCGCACCCGGCAGTTCCCCGCATGAACCCTCCCGCCCCACGGTTCGAGCGGATCGTGCTCAAGCTTTCGGGCGAGAGTTTCACCCACGTCGGCGAACGCGGGATCAGCATGGATCATGTGGTCCACGTTTCCAGGGAGATCGTGCTGGCCCAGCAGGCCGGCTGCCAGATCGCGGTCGTGATCGGAGGCGGCAACATTCTCCGCGGCAGCCAGTTCGTCTCGCGCAACGCGGTCGTCAATGAAGCCACGGCCCACTACATGGGCATGCTGGCGACCGTGATCAACGGCCTCGCGCTGCTGGACGGGCTGGAATCGGTCGGCTGCAAGGCCCGGCTGATGAGCTCGATCCGGATGGATGGTGTTTGCGAGCCTTACATCCGCCGGCGGGCCCAGCGGCACATGGAAAAAGGCCGGATCGTGGTTCTTGCCGCCGGGACTGGCCGGCCTTACGTCACGACCGATACTGCTGCCGCTTCAGCCGCGCTCGAACTGGAAGCCGATATCCTGATGAAAGCGACCAAGGTCGATGGCGTCTACAACGACGACCCGGTCCGCAACCCGCACGCGCTGATGTACGATTCGCTCGACTACGCCACGGTGATGGAGAAAAACCTCCGCGTCATGGACTCGACCGCGATCAGCCTCTGCATGGAACACGGCATGCCGGTGATGGTGTTCAACTTCCAGAAGGACGGCAACATCCAGCGCGCCGTAAGCGGCGAAAAGCTCGGGACCCTGATCGGCCCGGGCGCTGCCATCAGCCTCAATTCCGCCAACTGAGAGCCTGCCCGAAAAGGGGTCTGTCCCTTTGTCGAGTTGTCATTGCCGATCAGGAAATGTGACGAAAAACCAGACCATGCCACCGCAGAGCCCAATTCGGAAGAGGGTCAGACCCCTTTTCGGACAGGCTCTGAATTCCGGAGCCCGCTCCCCATGTCCGTTGACGACGTGATCCTTGATTCCGAAGCCCGGATGGACAAGGCGATCGAGATCCTCAAGAAGAACCTCTCCGGCATCCGGACCGGCCGGGCCAACCCCGGGATGGTCGACTCACTGCGGGTTGAAGTCTACGGGTCGCCGATGCCGATCAAGCAGATCGCATCCGTCGGCACGCCCGAACCCACCCAGATTCTGATCCGGCCTTTTGACGCGACCACGATCAAGGACATCGAGAAGGCGATTGTCGCCAGCGATCTCGGCTTCAACCCGCAAAGCGACGGGCGGGTGATCCGGATCAACGTCCCGGCCCTTTCCACGGACGTGCGAAAAAAGATGGTCGCCCGGATCAAAGAGCTGGCCGAGGAAGCTCGCGTCTCGATCCGCAGTATCCGCCGCGACGGCAACAAGGCTGTCGAACAGGCCGAAAAGGAAAAGAAAATCGGCGAAGATGACCGCGACGCCGCCAAGGAGCAGATTCAGGAGATGACGAAAACCTACGAGGACAAGGTTAACGACATGGCCAAGGCCCGTGAAACCGACGTGATGTCGGAGTAGTTGCGGCGCGCACTCGTTGCGGGGCTCTGCCTCGCAACGCCATGACCAAAGGCTCCGCCTTACCCGCGCGCCTTCACCACCTGCCCTTTAGCGCTGCCGCTTCGGTCAATGCTCGCAACCGGCCAATGCCGCGTGCTTTGGGCCCCAAAGTAGCAGGCACATGGAATGTGCCTGCTACCTTCAAAGTAACTCCCATGTAGCTACCGCCCGGGGAAAGCGTATTCCTCGTTGAGCGGATCGAAGTCGGCGTCGGTCAGTCCGACATTGATCTCGACCTGGACGTAGGTGTACTCCTCGATCAGCGTCGATTCGGCTCCCGGAGTGGCTGGCCAGTCCCAGGCGCTGTAGCGGATGGGAATCTGGAGCTCGTCGTCGATGAAGACCTGGGCCTTGTGAAACTCGTAGGGTGCCCGCTTCTCGTCGTGGATGACTTCGATCATCGTGCAGGTCCGGCCGTTGATCTTGGCACCCTGGCGATAATCGACTTTGCACTGTCCCGCGGTTTTGTCGCGTTCGGCCTTCTCGATCAGTTTCAACACCAGGTTTTCAAGGCCGGCTTCGGTAATCGGGTGCCGGTTGCCCGTCATGGCGACCCAGCCAGTTGGTTCGAGGTGAAACGTCGTCAAGCCCTTGAGGACTCCCGTCTCATGGGCCAGCAGTTTGCCTTCATTCTGCCCCTCGACGTAGATGACTTCGCGGCCGCTGACGTTCTTCGGCTTGAGAAATTTCATGTAGACGCTGAACGGGACCGTCGAGCCGTCTTCGTTGGTCCGTGGATTGCGAATCTTGATCCGCATGTAGTTGGCGTCGTCAACGACCCCGTCGACGCATTCGCGCTTGACCAGAATGGCGCGGTAGTCGTGAATGTTTTCACGCATTGCGGCCAGCCCGTTGTGGGCCAGTTCCAGCGCCGAGTCGAGGGGATGGGGAGCGGGCGTGGTGGATTCGGCGGAGGAGGCGGGCGTGACAGAGGGCAGCGCGACAGCAGCAGTCGGCAGCACGGCGGGGACGACCGAACTCGCGGCAGGCAGCGTGTTTTCGGCTACGTGAACCGGCTCCTGATCCGTTGCGGGCGACTCGATCTTGGCTACCCGAAAGACCGGCTCGGTGGTCCGGCGGACTTCACCATCGTCCTGCACAGCGCGCAGGCTGGTTCCGGAACAGATAGAAGCCGACAAAGCTCCCGCAATTGCGAACCGCCGGAACGCGCACTGAAACGCCATGCAAATCCTCCTTGATTGTTTTTCCGCCGGTGCTGCTGAACCGTCGGAAGGGGCAGGGATTCGTCCGGAACAATCCCTGATTGGCGCGTTTTGGCTGGTGGGTTCGATGGGCGGCGACTTTACTGGCCAGGCCGGCCGGGGACAAACCCGGTTCGGTTCAGGTGGCCGCGATTGAGTTCCCGCTAGCGTTTCCGGACGCGCCGGCCCTGGCGATAAGTTCTTTATCGCCCGTTCGATGCCAGCACCGCCAGCTGTTCGTTTTGCCCAGTCGTTTCGTTTGGGACACGCGGAGGATTGAGCGCGCGTCGCCAATTCGACTCGGTCCAGGGCTCCCGCCCTGGACCGCACTGACCAAGGGCTCAGCCCCTACGAGCGATTGGTGAGCGGTCCCGGCGCGCCGGGATCAGCCCTCCGTGTCTGTGTGGCCGTAACATGGGATCTGTGCTGGCGAGCAGTGGGGGCTGCAGGCGGGGGGTGAAGGCGGAGCCTTTGGTCAGTGCGTTCCAAGGCAGGAGCCGTGGAACGAGTAATCTCAAATCTCAAATCTCAAATCTCAAATCTCAGATTTCAAATCTCAGATTTCAGATTTCAGATGTGCTCGTTTGGCCGCTTGACGAGGCCGTCCAGCAACTCTTGCCGTTTCGGTAGAATCGTCAAAGCCGCAAAAAACCCGCAACCACGGGTCGCGGACGTCTGTCCTGCCAATCGGTACGCCTTCTGGAGCCGTTGATGCCAGTTCAACCAGCCAAGAGCCTATTCGGGCACCGCCGGGGTCTGACGCCAAATCGCGCAGTTTTCGTAGCGATTTGGGGTCTGACCCCCTCTCTTTGCGGTACCCGGATAGGCTTTAAAAGCCGGCCGGCGTTTCCATTTGCGACCCGTTGGGCCGGTCTGATTGCTGGCTTCCTGACCGTGGGCCTGGTCGCAGCCAACCCGGTTCACGCCCAACAGGCCGACACGATCCTGACCGGTGGTACGATTCGTACTATGGACGTGGGCCAGCCTGTGGTGGAGGCGCTTGCCATCCGCGGCGACGAGATTCTGGCAACCGGCACTTTGCGGCAGCTGGAAAGTCTGGTTGGCCCAGCGACGAAAATCATCCGGCTGGAACCGGGCCAGCTCGCGATTCCAGGTTTGATCGAAAGCCACGCTCACTTTCTCGGCCTCGGCGAGTCGCTGATGATGCTCGATCTGGCCGGCGCGAAGACTTGGGACGAGATCGTGGAGCAGGTTCGCGTTGCCGCTGCCGCTGCTCCGCCAGGCAGCTGGATCGTCGGGCGGGGCTGGCACCAGTCAAAGTGGCTAACGCCGCCGGCCGGTTCCACCGATGGCTATCCCGACAACCAGGGCCTCGACGCCGCGGCTCCGCACAATCCGGTGCTGCTGACCCATGCCAGCGGCCACATGAGCATCGCCAATGGCTACGCGCTCAACGCAGCCGGGCTCGACGAGAACAGTCAGCCTCCCTCCGGCGGCGAGTTTTTGCGGCGGACCGATGGGGCCGTCAGCGGAGTGTTGCGCGAAACTGCCCAGGGGCCGGTTCAACTGGCTTACGCGCGCGACCAGGCCAGGCTCTCAGCCGCTGAGCGGTCCGGGCGGCTGGCCATGGCGATCCGGCTGGCAGGCGAAGCATGCTGGCGGAACGGGATCACAAGTTTTCACGATGCGGGGTCGTCACTCGAAACAGTCGCCCACCTGCGCGAATTCGCGATTGCCGGCCAGTTGCCGGTGCGGCTGTATGTTATGGTCCGCGACGATCTCCCGACGATTGAGGCCCGAATGCCGCCCTTGCGGGCAGTCGGACTGGGCAATGAGTTTCTGACGGTTCGCGCGCTGAAGCGTTCCATTGACGGTGCCCTCGGCCCGCACGGCGCGTGGCTGCTGGCGCCTTACGCCGACCATCCGTCGGCCGGGCTCAACACGGACAGTGTCGAACTGGTTCGCGCGACTGCCGAAATCGCGCGGAAGCTCGATTTGCAAATGTGCGTCCATGCCATCGGCGACCGGGCCAACCGGGAAGTGCTCAATTTGTACGCGGAGATGCTCGGTGAGCGCGGGGCACGGCGCGACCATCGCTGGCGGATCGAGCACGCCCAGCACTTGCATCCCGACGACATCGGCCGGTTCGCGGAACTGGGCGTCGTCGCTGCGATGCAGGGTGTCCACTGCACGTCGGATGCGATTTTCGTGCCGCAGCGGCTGGGCGAACTGCGATCGCGCGAAGGGGCCTATGTCTGGCGCTCGCTACTCGACAGCGGGACCGTGATCTGCAACGGCACCGACGCGCCGGTCGAGCGGATCGATCCGGTCGCATCCCTCGTCGCCAGCGTCACCCGCCGGCTGCCCGACGGCTCGCAGTTCTATTCCGAACAATGCATGACACGGGAGGAAGCCCTCCGCAGCTACACGCTCGACGCCGCCTGGGCCGCTTTCGAGGAGACCCGCAAAGGCAGCCTCGTCCCCGGCAAACTGGCCGACATCACCGTCCTGTCAGGTGATTTTATGACGGCCGACGAGGCGAGCCTTTCCGCAACCAAGATCGATCGCACGATCATCGGTGGCGTCACGGTTTGGGAGAATCAATCTGTCGAATCATCCCGTTGAGGCCTGAACTATATATTGCGCGCGCGGCCAGATTTGAACTTGGCGAGCGGCAGGGCGT
>JANOFL010000014.1:0-2605 GCA_031405895.1 Planctomycetota bacterium | reverse complement strand
CGGCATTGCCGGGCCGATCTCGACCGTTCCGGAGTACCACGACTGCCAGCGGCTCATCATCCCCGGTGCCGCCGGTGATCACTTCGGCCCGATGGTCGCGATTTTCGCACGGAACGGGCTCGGTGCTGCGTGGGATACGCTGATTGCGTTGGAAACTGCAGGTGTGCCGGCGAGGGCCCTCGCCGTTGCCGAGGTCTTTTCCTACGACGGCGATTACGAAGCTCTGGGCATCAAGAAGGGATTCAACTGCCTCTACATGTATACGCAGTCCACGCCTGTAGCACACCTGCCCCGCGCATTCATGTTGCCAGTCGAACGCGAAGAAGATTGCAAGAACCCCCAAACGACTGAGCTTGGGCATAGCCTTGAAGTAACCCCCACCGCCTATCCTGGACTTCTTGACAAGGATTATCCCAACGCCGCCCGTTGGGATCAGGATCAGAAAGCTGATAGCACCTATATCGGTCTCAAGTGCGGTACCGCGTGGTGCGAGGTCGCGGGCTGGACTTTGGAGTCGTCGCCCCCACTTGACGTTGTAGCCGGCGACCCGCCGGGGATCCGGCAGGTGAAGGGATGGTACGACCGCCAGCGGTTGGCCATTCCCAACTCCGCCTGGACCGCCGGCATGCCGGAGTCTGAAAAGCTTGTCCCGTCAAATGTCTATGCGGTCGTGGCGCCCACGATGGACCTGAACAGAGTCGATTCGGCGAGTTATGAGGGCCAGTGGGTTCCAGTGGCCAATATCGAACTTGAAGCCCCGCTTCTCGAATACCGAGAGAAACTTGGGCTCACATTCCCCGGAAGGAATAAGCTCTCCTATTGCAGGGGCGATAGGACCACGTGCAAGGTGGTCGGGACGCCGGTCTGCGCCGCGGGGTTGCCGGACGACAAGGACCCGTGGTATGCCAAGATCGAATCATCAACCACATCAACATCGCCGAGTACGACAACGTACAAATGCATGAAACGCAACCGGCATGACAATGTCGACCTCCCTGGTACAACTCGCTGGCGCTGGCTCATTGAAGATGAGGGCATTTGGGGCCGGTGTCCGTTTGGGTGTTGCCCGGTCACCTAGTTGCGTCGGCGAGATCCGTTGTCCAAATATCAGGGCCGGAGGGACAATTTGAGGCGGCGTCTCAGCGGCGCCGCCTCGTCGAACCGGGCGGCCAGGTACGGGTGCGGGGGTGACGGCGGCAACCACGTTACATCGTCAGACGGCGTTCCGCCCCGTTCGCGACCTCGGCGGCCGACGAGGCTCCGATGTCGATCCAGATCTGATCGGCGGTGAGGGCCAGGGAATCCTTCTTGAAATTGGTTCCAGAGCGGATGGGTCGGGGCCCCGGCCGAGCGCGCAACCCCAGGTCGCCGCAACCCGTCCGACTGGTGCTTTCCGCCCCCCGGCGACATAATTCCCACCGTGGCGGAACCCGATATTCTCCAGCGCCTACAGGCAGCGCTCCAGGACCGGTACGAGTTCAGTCGTGAACTGGGCCGGGGCGGTATGGCCATCGTGTACCTTGCCCGCGACCGGAAGCACGATCGCGAGGTGGCGGTCAAGGTCTTGCTGCCCGAGCTGTCCGCGTCGATCGGGGGCGATCGGTTCGAACGCGAGATCCGCCTGGCCGCCAAGCTCCAGCATCCCCACATCCTCGGCCTCTACGATTCCGGCTCAGCCGACGGGTTGTTGTTTTACGTCATGCCCTTCGTCAAGGGTGAGTCGTTGCGGGACCGGCTCGACCGGGAAGGCCAACTCCCGATCGAGGACGCCATCCAGATTGCCCTCGAGGTGGCGAGCGCGCTCGGCCACGCCCACGAAAAGAATATCGTCCACCGGGACATCAAACCGGAGAACGTCCTGCTCGCGGACGGCCACTCCCTGGTGGCCGATTTCGGCATTGCCCGCGCCGCCCAGGAGGGCGACGAACAGAAGCTGACCCAAACCGGCATGGCTCTCGGGACCCCGGTCTATATGGCGCCCGAGCAAGCCGCCGGCGAAAAAGTCGGACCCACCGCCGATCTCTATTCGCTCGGCTGCATGCTCTACGAAATGCTGGCCGGCGAGGCGCCGTTCACCGGGAAGAACTCGATGGCGATCATGGCCCGCCACGCCATGGAGAATGTGCCGAGCATCCGGATCGTCCGGAGTTCGGCCACGGCGCACGAAAACCTCGGCGACGTGTACGCCACGCTCGCGGCCCAGTCGTATGCGCGCGCGCTGCAGCTGGACGCGCGCAACGTGAGCGTGCCGCCGAAGCTGGCGCTGGTGCGCGAGCTGTTCAAGACCAAGCCGCGTGTCGCGCAGAGCCCCGACACGCCGGCACGATGAAACTGAACCCACGCCATTCATACGAAGGAGACAGACCATGACACACCCCCTTTCCCGCTGGGCCGGCATCACGCTGCTGACTGTTGCACTCGGCACCAGTGCGTCGGCCTTTGCGCAGAAGGTCAAGCTCGCCACCTCGGCCGGCGACATCGTGATCGAGCTCGACGCCGCCAAAGCGCCGAAGTCGGTCGAGAACTTTCTGCAGTACGTGAAGGCCGGGCACTACAACGGCACGGTGTTCCACCGCGTGATCCCGAACTTCATGATCCAGGGCGG
>JANOFL010000386.1:0-2983 GCA_031405895.1 Planctomycetota bacterium | reverse complement strand
CAAAACCCCCCCGCCGCCCAGTGCCGCCTTTCCCACCCCTAACGACCGCTAAACACATTCCTTCCGCGTAGCTAACGGCGACACTGAAAGCGCTATCCTTGCCCGGGCACGGTATAAAGACGCCCCGTTTCATCCCGTTCTGGCACTCAAGTCGTTTCCCGCGCCGTGACTCCCTCAACCCGTCCGCCCCTGCCGGCCCGCCGCGCCGTCGTCGCGCTCAGTGGCGGGATGGATTCAACCGGCTTGTTGCTGCACTTGCTGGCCCGCGGCGTGGCAGTCCATGGCATTTCGTTTGATTACGGCCAGCGGCACAGGCTGGAACTCGATCGGCTGCAAGCCAACCTCGAACTGCTTGCCAGGCGGGGACTGGCCGTCGACTGGCAGCTGGTCCGGATGCCCGATGCCGGACGGCTGCTCGATTCGGCCTTGACCCGGGCCGACCGGGAAATGCCGACCGGCTTCTACGAGCAGGACACGATGCTCGATACCGTGGTTCCCAACCGCAACGCGATTTTTGCCTCGATCGCCTGGGGCTGGGCCTGGTCGCTCTCGAAGCAACACGAAGAGACCGTTCTTCTGGCGCTCGGCGTACATGCGGGCGACCATGCGATCTACCCCGATTGCCGCCCGGTTTTCTACGAAGCGCTCGGCCAGGCTTTTGCCGCCGGCAACTGGGAAAGCGAACGGGTGCGGCTCTACCTGCCGTGGCTGGAAGCTGACAAAGTCGCGATCCTGGAGGATGCACTGGAGAGCACAGACGCGCTCGGGCTGGACTTTGATCAGGTCTTTCGCAATACCTGCACCAGCTACGCTCCCGACGCTGCCGGCCGCAGTCATGGGCTGACCGGGAGCGACGTCGAGCGGATTCTCGCCTTTGACGCGATCGGCCGGCGCGATCCGCTCGACTATCAGGAAGACTGGCCGCTCTGTGTGGAGCGCGCCCGACAGCTTCGCAAGGAACACCTCGCGCGCGAAAGGCAAACCACCAAATGAAAGGTGTCGTGTTTGAAGGTGTCGAACAGGTTGCCTGGCGCGACGTGCCCGATCCTGTGATCGAAGCTCCGGGCGACGCCATCGTCGCGGTCGAGCTGGCCGGGATGTGCGGCTCCGACCTTCACCCGTACTTCGGCCGCGAGGCCGGACTCGATGCCGGAACAGTAATGGGCCACGAATTCGTCGGCCGCGTCGTGGAAACTGGTCCGGCAGTTAAGTCTGTCGGCATCGGGGATCGCGTCTTTGCACCGTTTTCCACCAGCTGTGGCCAGTGTTACTACTGCCAGCGCGGACTGACCAGCCGTTGCGGCGAGGGACAGCTGTTTGGCTGGCGAAGCAATGGCCGCGGACTGCATGGCGGCCAGGCCCAGTTCGTCCGCGTGCCGCTGGCCGACGGCAGCCTGTTGAAGGTACCTGAGGGACTCTCCGCCGAATCAGCCCTCCTGCTAGGCGACAACTTCAGTACCGGCTATTTCTGTGCCGAACTGGGGGCCATCGACCCGCGCGGAGTGACCGCAGTGATCGGCTGCGGCTCAGTGGGCCTGTTGTCCATCATCGCGGCGAAGCTGCTAGGAGCGGAAAAAATCGTTGCGATCGACCCGGTCGCGGAACGGCGGGCGCAGGCTGCGGCGCGCGGCGCCCTGTCCGTTGAACCAGGCCCGGCGGCCGTCGCCCTCATCCGCGACCTGACCCACGGCCGCGGCGCCGACAGCGTGCTGGAACTGGTGGGCTTGCCCGCGGCCCAGTCGCTCGCGTTCGAGCTGATCCGGCCGGGGGGCACGATGGCCGTGATCGGCTGCCACACGGCGCAGCATTTCTCCTTCTCTCCGGTCGACGCCTACGACCGCAACTTGACCTACCGCACGGGCCGTTGCCCGGCCCGCCACTACATGGGCTTGCTGTCCGCCCGTGTTGCGGCAGGCGAAGTCGAAATCGACTCCCTGATCACCCACCGCTTCTCCCCCGCCAACTGCATCCCCGCCTACGACCTCTTCGCCCACCAGCGCGACGGCTGCATCAAGGCGGTCCTGGAGTTCCGGGGCGACTGAACCATCGCCGGCCACGCTGCCCAGTACCACTCCTTGTCCTCAAGTACCTCCTCGCGACAGGAAACCCCCCGGAATTCCCTGACGGACCGGGCAAACGTCTGCTGGACAAGGCGCAGCACCAGCCTAAGATTTATTGTTCGCTCAACCGTCGCCAACGTCCCGCACCCGGCATTCTCACCGGATCATTGATCGCGAACAAACCGGCCTGCTTTCAATGCGCGCTACTCATTGGGAATGACCGCCCAGGGTTGTTTCGATCGACTGAGGAGGAAACAAGATGCCTCTCGAATTGCCACTCGACACGATGTCAGTAGGGGAAAAAATACAGCTTCTCGAAAAGGTTTGGGACAACTTGTGCCGCGAATCGGGTGATGTGCGATCTCCTGAATGGCATGCGGCGATCTTGAATGAACGCCGGCGACAAATAGACAATGGAACCATGACTGTTTCGTCCTGGGCCGAGGCCAAAGTGCGATTGCAGAACCTTGGCAAATGATAATCGGAATCTCGTCGGGTGCGGAATCCGATGTTGCCGATGGCTACTGGTTTTACGAGCGCCAGAACCCAGGACTTGGCGACTACTTTCGAACTTGCCTTTTCGCTGACATCGAATCGTTGGCGTACTACGGTGGTATCCATGAAATCGAACACGGGTTCCATCGCTCGCTGACCAAGCGATTCCCATTTGGCATCTACTACACAGTCGACGGAGATAGTGTTACGGTCGTTGCCATTCTCGACCTTCGACGTGAACCACTTTGGATCCGGAAACTGCTGGACGACCGGAGGTAGCACCTGATTCAAAGGGGTCAGGCCTGAATGGCACTTGGCGAAGTCAGATCCCGGTTGTGGGCAGTGACTTGCGCAGGATTTCGCGTGGCTGGTTCATCAGTTTGTAGCCTTTGGGTCGCCGTTTGACGACCCGCGGTTCAACGCGGTCG
>JANOFL010000366.1:0-4453 GCA_031405895.1 Planctomycetota bacterium | reverse complement strand
AACGTCCGCCAGACGATTCCGCCATCCGCAGCGTCCAGGCAATAGACGTGAATCGAACCGGAATGGGTCACGGGAACATAGAGCCGCTGGCCGACGACTTCGGGCGGTCCCATGAAGCCAGCGTTTTCCAGCGAGAGCGGCGTCACCGGATCGGCCACAGCTGCCTGGCCGTCAACGGCGGGCGGAACCGCGCCATCCACGGGTTCGGCTGCCCGCTGCGGGTTGCGGCGCTTCTGCGTCTCGCGGGGAACCTTCCAGAGCGCCAGGCCGCTCGCCGCATCGTAAGCTGCGAGATGGTTGACGCGGCTGCGCGGCGTTCGCACGTTCCAGTTGACGCCCCGCTGCGGATTCTTCGCCCGGTCCTGGCCATCATGGCTCGATCCCTCGATTGAGTAGATCCGGTCGCCCGCGACATGCAACGAAGCGTGAATCGCGTCGCCAAACAGCTGGATTGTCGTCTCATTGTCGGGCAAACGCCGCTGCCCGCGCCTTTGATTGGGAAGCTGGTTGTTGGCCCACTGCCGACGCATCGATTCGAGCGCCGCGGTCGCGTCGTCGAGCTGAAAGCGGTTGAGCCAGGCGCTTTGCCAGGCCAGCGCAGGCTTCGATCCGGTCTGCCAGGCCGAAAGATTGGCGGCCGACTTGAAGACCATGTGGTCACCGGCCAGGGCCAGCCGCCCCGCCGGCCGCCAGGCATGGCGGGTCCACTCGCCCTGAAAACTCTTTTCAGTCGAGTTGACATTCTCGACCGCGAAGCCTTCCCTCGCACCCGCCGACACATCGATCGTCCGCCCCGCCATGTCGGAACGGTTGTAGCTCGATTCGGGATCGATCCCGAACTGCCAGCTGGCGATCAGTGGCTGGTCAAGCAGTCCCTCGGGCGGCGAAGGCTGGACGCGGAAGCCGTCGAAGCTGCTGCCCGCCAGCAGCCGCAACGCGCGGCCGCCATCGATGCCGGTCGAGTCCACCAGTTCGCGGACTGCCCGACCGGCCACGGTCCCAGCGAGCGGCTCGCCGGGCAGAATCAGGGCCTCCGCCGCTTCGACGTTGCCGTTCCAGGCGTGGCACAACGCCAGCCGCGTGACAACACCCGTCCGGTCGACGTCAGAATCGGGATGCAGGTACAGAACTTTTTCCAGCAGCCGCTGGGCACCGACGAATTCGTACTGGTCGATCAGGAGGCAGGCCAGCCGGAAGGCCGCGTCATCGCCGACCGTGCTGGGAAAATAGCGCTGGCTCACCAGAGCGAGGGCTTCCGGATCCCACGGGCCACTGCCCCGGGCGAGGATTTCCCGCGCGGCGGCATCTGCCGCGATCCGGTAAACAGCCAGCCCTTCCGGTGGAAGTCCGGCCAGCGTCTTCTCCACCTGTTCGGCCATCGACCGGTAGTTCCGCCCGTCGGTGGAGACGAGCGTGTCGCTGCTTCGCTCGAGCACGGCTTGCCAAAGCTGGCAGGCGACGTCCCAGTTGCCATCCGCCTGGTACCGGTCGGCCTTTTCGAGAATCGATTCCAGTTCCGGATCGGTCTTCAACGTCGCGCCGAGCGCGAACTCGTCGCGTTCCAAGCTGCCGTCCTGGGCCAGCCCCGCAACATCGTCCAGCAGCACCTTGTTCGCCGGAAAAAAGGCTCGGTTGATGATGATCTGGCCGGGATCCTGATTCAATTGAGCGCGAATCGCAGGGCGGACTCTTGCCACACGCGCGGCCTGTCTTGCCAACATTCGCTCAAGTTGCACCGCTTCGACCACGATGTCCTGGCCTGCGTCAGGAAACTCTCCTGTTTTATTCTGTATTTCATCCGCCAACTCGTCCGGTCGAACCTGGGCTTTAGCAGCCAAACCGATGGCTGTCACATCGCTCCACAGGATGCAAAACAGGAAAACGGCTCGAACTTTCATCCCGCACCTCCCTGCGCCGGAGCCATTTCCCGTCGCCGGCCGAACCACCAGGCAAGGCATTGTTCGCAGGCCAGCACGGCCAGTAACAGGGCAACTATCAGAATCCAGATTTCACCCGTCGAACCCGTGACTTTGCCCTCCAGCTCGGTCCCGGCCGTTACCAGCTCAAACTTCTCGCCGAACAGGTTCTGGCGGGCGTCCTCGGGACTGATCCGGCGCAAGCGGCTCTCTTCCGCCGGCAATCCGGCGGAAAACAGCACCGACTCTTCCTCGCCCGTCGTCCGTTGCAGGAGCACTTCATGGAACCCTGCATCGCGGACCGGATCGAACGCCGCGCTGGCCAGCACCGTGTCCGTGGAGTCTTCGTCACCCGCCAGTTTGGCCACCGTTTCCGTCCGGTCGCCCGACGGATCGCGAAGCACCACGCGGCTCTGATAGGCGGAAAGGTCGACTGGCCACTTGACCGGTTCGCCGATCCGCACGTCGGACGAAGCCGAAACCGAACCGGCCAGGTAATCGATCAAGTCGAGCATCACCGGCACCCACGATCCGGTTACGGCGGGCCACATCGTCCAGTCGCCGTCGGCCGGAATATTGAACAGGATCACGCGGCCGGCTCCGAGCGAGCGGTCGATCATCGCTGGCGAGTTGGCAGTATCGTTGAGCCGGATAGCGGTCGACGTGCTGCCCTGGAGCGGCTCGGGCAGCGGGAGCGTTTTCCACCAGCTGAAGACATCGACCCGCGTCAGGCCCGTGGCGTCGCTGCCAAGGATCGTGCGCAGGGCCGGGTGAACCTGGCTGTCGGGTTCAAAGCTGACCCAGCTCGCCATCGTCGGATCACCATCGACCCGGTCGAGAGCCACGGGACTCAGTCCTTCGCCGTTGCGCCAAAAGACATCGTTGAAAACCGCGGCCCGGACCTGGTTGCCGGGCATGAAAACCACCGCGCCGCCATCGCGGACCCACTGCTCCAGCGATTGGGCGCGGTCGGCCGAGACTTCATCGACATTGCAAAGGAAGACCACGCGATAGTTGGCGAGGCTGATGGTCTCGAGGTCAGCCGGCGAAGCGACCGTAGTGACCAGCCCCGTTCCCAACACGTCCAGATTGCGGAGGTAGTGCGTCTCGCTTCGCTCCGGCACAGGCGAGGGATCGCCATCGACCAGCAGAACCGGCACGCCATCGAGCAGTCGCACGGCTGAACCGCGGGTGTCGTCTTCGGCCAGCAGGTTCGCCTGTAGCGCGGCGGCTGGGAGCTGCGTCCGGTCGATGCTTGCGACGACCCGGTGATTGCGAATCCCGGACGGGCCGCGCGTGCCCTCGCCGGGGACGCTGTTTTCCGCCGCAGGTCTCCCGAAGTTGCTCGCGGTCTCGTTCAAGGCCGGAAACAGATGCCGGAAGGTCACCATTTCCGTCCGTCCGGCCCCGATGTTCGCGATCGTGTCGCGCAATGTTGTCTTGCCGTCGATCTCCAGTGTCACCGGCACGTCGTTGACCGGCGTCGCACCGTAATTCGCCACGGTGGTCTCGAACCGCAAGGCCCGGTTGGCCACTAGCAGATCGTCGCCACGGACTGAAATGATCGCGAGGTTGCCGTCGTTGCCGGCCGCCGTGTCGATCACGGTGCCGCGGCTGGCAAGCTGGCCGATTTCGTCGAGCGCCCGCTTGAGCGCCAGCGGATCACTGTTGCCTTCACCACCCGACCAGTCCCGTTGCCGCAGGTCGGTCAGCAGGTAAACGGCCCGCCCCGTGTTTTCCCGCTGACCCTTGAGATAGCGGCCCAGTTCATTCAGCGACGCGACGTAGTCGGCGGGCTGTTCGGTGCACTCCAGCCCGTTGACCCGTTCAACCAGGGCGGGCAGTGTCGCGGCCGTGACTGGCTCCCACGCGAGCAGGGGCTGGTCGGGCTGGCTGGTGACAAAGAGCGTGACCCAGTTGTCCGAATCGCCGGCCCGCGCCGAGTTCTCCAGCAGTTTCAGCAGCTCATCCTGCGCCGCCTGAAAACAGGTCCCGGTCCCCTGGACAGCCAGCTGGCTGAGTGAATCGTCCAGCAGCACCACCCGCTCGACGCGCTGTTTCTGCCGCAGGATCGCGGCCAGCATCCCCGGCATGAACGGCCGGGCCAGCAACAGGCCGAGCAGCAGCATCGCGAGGCAGCGCAGCGCCAGCAGGATCAGGTTTTCGACCTGGACGCGACGGCGGTTCTTGCGGTCGGCCTCGAGGAGAAAATCCATCGCCGCCCATTCGATGATCCGGAAGCGGCGGCGGTTGAGCAGATGGATGATGATCGGCAACGACACCGCCACGGCCCCAGCCGCGAGCATTGCCGGGTGCATCATCCAGCTCAACAGGTCCATGGTGTTGGTTTCCGGTCAGGTCAAATTTCCGGGCGGTCCCGCCTTCTCGCCGTACGGGTTGTTGGGTCCGGCCGAGGAGGACGGGAGTGTCGCTTTCCGCCAGTGTCGCCGTTTGGACCGCCAAAAATCCCAACATTAGGGGGGGGGAAGGCGGCCAAAACCCCAACCCCCCCGCCCAAAGCCGCCCATTTGGCCCCC
>JANOFL010000347.1:0-7629 GCA_031405895.1 Planctomycetota bacterium | reverse complement strand
GGCTGGGAACAGCCCATTTTAGCCGCCTTGGCCGACTGTGGCAGACGCTGTCGGGCCGGCCGTCACCCTGACCGCGTGCGGCCAGACTTGATCTTGGCGAGCGGTAGGGCGGCAGCCCACCCGGTCCGACCAAAAAAAAGGAGGGCTGACGCCCTGCCGCTCGCCAGGACATCTAAAATGTGGCCGCGAAGTGAATCACCACGGGATGTTGTCAGCGGCGGCAGCTTGGTGGATGATAATCTGCTTACGACTTGCCAGACGCCTGCGTGGCCGCGGCAAGCCGGCTGCCCGGCCCAAGACTGGCTCGCCTTGAAACGCAGACTGCGCAGAATTTCGGGGAAATGGGACATCCCGCTCCGGGCCGAGGGATCGTGGTGGCCCACGATGTCGCCGCCACAGCTTTTTGTCGCCTCCTTCGCGGTGCTCGTGGTGTTGGGCACCCTGGGGCTCAAGCTGCTGCCTGGGCTCTACACCGGGCCGTCGCTGACCTGGTTGGACGCCCTGTTTACTTCGACCAGCGCGGTTTGTGTCACCGGCCTGATCGTCGAGGACACGGCGACGTTTTTCACACCGGCCGGACAGGCCTTCGTGTTGCTGTTGATCCAGCTGGGCGGAATCGGGATGCTGACTTTTGCCAGCCTGATCATCCTTGCACTCGGGCAGCGGATGTCGCTCAGTCATGAAGCCGGGACGGTGGTTGCGTCCGAATACGATGAGCTCGTCGACCGGCGTCGACTGACGATTGACATCGTGAGGTTCACGTTGCTGTTTGAGCTGATCGGGGCACTGTTGCTGTACAGCCTTTGGGTGCAAAAGCTTGGCTGGGACGGTGCCGCGTGGCCGGCCGTGTTCCACTCGGTCAGCGGCTTCTGCAACGCCGGCTTTTCGACTTTTTCCGATTCTCTGATCGGATTTCAGGAATCGCCCTGGACCCTGCTGGTGATCATGTTGCTGTTCATCGCCGGCGGGCTGGGGTTCCTGACCCATGAGGAACTCTTTCTCCGCATCCGATCGCACCGGCGACATGCGACGGTCCGCCTGACGCTGCAGGCACGGCTGATCCTCGCGACCACGCTGGCCCTGATCCTCGTTGGCGCGGCGCTGTTTGCGCTGTTTGAATGGCGGGGCGAGCTGGATGACCTGACGTGGGGTGACCGGCTGATGAACGTGCTGTTCCTCAGCGTGACGCCGCGCACGGCCGGTTTCAACAGCGTTGACTACGCGCTTCTTTCGGACAGTTCCAACCTGCTGACGATCCTGCTGATGAACATCGGGGGATCGCCGGGATCGACGGCAGGTGGTGTCAAGACGACGACCATCGCCATTATCCTGCTGATGGCCTGGTCGCGCCTGCGCGGCTTTGAGACGACCAGCTGTTTTGGCCGGTCGATTCCCGAGGGGACCACTTATCGGGCAGTCGCCCTGTTCGTGATTGCCACCGCCATCGTGGTCGCCGGCCTGTTTGTCCTGACGGCGACTGAATCCCGGGAAAAAGGTGGAGTCCTGGAGTGGATGTTTGAAGCCAGCAGTGCCTTCAACACGGTAGGATTGTCGATGGGAGTCACGGGGGATCTGACGGCCGCCGGCCGCTGGACAACGATTCTGCTGATGTTTTTCGGACGGGTCGGACCGTTGACGATCGCCGCGGCGCTGACTCTGCCGCGAAGCGGGACGCGCAAGTTCCGTTTTGCCCATGAAGATGTCGTTGTCGGATAAGGTCCGAAACCGCAGCGCCGCCAGTTCAGCGTGAACCGGCAACACTTGCGTTCGGCACGCGGAGGAGATGGGAGCAGATGAAACGCTATGTGGTGGTTGGGCTGGGCAACTTCGGGGCAAGTGTCGCCGAGTCGCTGGTCGCGCAGCAGCATGAAGTGATTGCAATCGACCAGAACGGCGACGCTGTCGACCGGATCGCTCCCTTTGTCTCGCGGGCCGCCGTCGGCGACGGCAAAAACCTCCAGACGCTGGAACGGATTGGAGCCAAAGGTGCTGACGCCGGTGTCGTCAGCACCGGCGACGACATCACGGCCAGTATCCTGACCACGATGGCGCTCCACGACATCGGTGTGCGCGATGTCTATGTCAAGGTCATCTCGCGCGATCACGCCCGCGTGATGGAACGGATTGGCGTGACCGAGTCGATCTTTCCGGAACGCGAATCGGCGCTCGCGCTGGGCAAGCGGATGGCCGGGCCGGGGCTGCTGAACTTTGTCCGGCTGGGCGAGGGCTTCAGCGTCCAGGAGATGGCGGTCCCGCTGGCGTGGATTGGCAAGTCGCTCCGCGAGCTGGAGCTGCGGCAACGCTATGGTGTAACCGTGGTGGCCGTCCACGATGTGCTCCAGGACCGGATCAACGCTTCCACCGATCCCGACGCCGAGCTGAAGGAATCCGACACGGTTCTGGTCGCCGGCAACGATGAGGCACTGGCCAAGCTCGCCTTCATCAAGTAGACACAATCCGGGAAACGCCCGGTAATCGGGGACAAACAGGGCTATGGCTGCTGGAGCCTGTCCCGGTTCAGCGTTACAACAGCGGTCAGTTGGGCTGCAAACAGGGCCCGGACCGCGACGAACTGAACGCTCTTTCCGGAGGAAGTTCGATGTCGACCAGCCATCTTAAACCGGTTGTCGCGCGCGACATCATGGCAACGCGGCTGATCACGGTGAAGCCCGACAGCGATGTCTTCGAGGCGATCAACCTCCTGCTCAAGCACCAGATTTCGGGTGCCCCCGTCGTCGATGACCAGCAGCGGCTGCTGGGCATGTTCACCGAGATGTGCTGCATGCGCGTGGTGCTTCACGCGGCTTATGAACAGCTGCCCTCGGCCCGGGTCGAGAACTTCATGGATCGCAAAACGGCGACGATCAGCGAAACGACCGATGTGCTGTCGATCGTGCAGACGTTCGTCGACACGGCCAGTCGCCGGTTGCCGGTGGTGAAGGATGGCAAAGTCGTCGGTCAGGTCAGTCGCCGCGACGTGATCCGGGCAGTGTCCAAACTGACCCAGAACGCCCCGGAAAAGAAAGCCTCGCTGCTTTACCTCTCCGCCCTGCGGCAGATGAGCGACCAGCCGGAAGTCTGAGTTTTGAAGGTGCCCTTCGATACCAGCCCGCAGCGCAAGCAAGGGGAAACCGGCCACAGGCCGTCCATGCTTGCGCTGCCGGCTGGTATTTCCCTGGCAACCTCCGCAAGACGCAACTTGAAGACGACTGATGGCGGCCCGGAACGGAATCCGGCTTAAGGATCAAACACGATCTCGTGCGGGATTTTTCGGCGCAGTTCCGTGAGATGGGCTTCGATGGCCTTTTCACGCCGTTCGTCAAGCAGCTTTTCGCGGATTTCAGGCTGGGCGTCGCGGAAGGGGGTGGTCCAGGCTTCCTCGCGTTTGATCACGCGGACGATGTGGAATCCGTGACGGGTCTCGATCACGTCACTGAGGTAGTCTTCGGGCAGATCGAACAGGGCAGTTTCGATTTCCGGATTGGCGAGGCTGCCGCGTGATATCCAGTCGTAGACGCCGCCGGCGGAGGCGGTGAACCCCTGCGAGCTTTCCCGGGCAACCGCCGCAAACGAAGCCCCGTAAACGACTTCGTTCCCGAGCGACACGATTTTGGCCCGGGCTGTTTCGCGCGATGGAAACCGGTCGAGCCGGACCATCAGTTCTTCCCAGCGGACCCGCGCCGGATGCGCAAAACTGTCGATGTTCCCCCGGTAGTGGTCGAGCAATTCAGCGTGCGAGAGGTCCTCGTCGATTTTCAGTTTGTCCCGCACGAGATGGGCGGCCAGCTGCTGCCGGGCCCAAGCCGAACGGTACTGTCGGAGCGAACTGCCCAGCCCGCGGAGCTGGGCGTCGTAGGCCTGGGCATTGGGAAGCTTCATCCGCTCCAGCAGCTTGGGTAGCGCCTGGCTGTCGAAATCATCTTCCGCCTGTTTGAGCACGCTTTCGAGGTCGACGGCGTCGGGCAAGCCCGAGATTCCATCCAGGTACAGCAATTCGGCATCAATGAAGCGGTTGGCCATTGCCCGAACCACATTCCGCCGCTCACGATCGCGGACTTCCGGCGGGGCGTGGGCCAGATGCTGGTTAAGAACCTGGTTGACCTCCAGCAACATGTCGCCGACGAGAATCGGCTCGCCGCCGACAATCGCCACGACTTCGCCCGGTTCAAACGCGGTGCCAGCCCCGTCGCGATTCTTCGGTTTTTCACGATCGGGAATGTTTGCTGCCGTAGAACCCGAACGTGGTTTGGCTTTTACAACTGCGGTGGCGGCCTGGGGATCCTGGTGATCGGAGGGGGAAGGAAAGTAGGCGTCGCCGGAGGAAGTGGGAGCCGGAGCAGTCTGGGAGTTGGGGTGCTGACAGGAGGACATCGACAAAGCGGGAGCTGTGTCGCCACAGTTTGGCATCGACAAAGCGGGAGCTGTGTCGCCACGCAGGAACAAGAGCCAGCAGGCGATGAGGAACAACCACTTCAGGCGGGCCGACTGCATGGCTTGATGCGGAATGCTGGGAGAGAATGGGCGACTGGTCGGCGCGCGGATTCCCACTGCCGGATATCGTGAAACCAGATTGCTTCACAGGTTCAATAGGAACTTAGCCGTCCAGTCGCAAGATCGAACCGACGAGTGCCAGCAGTTTCTCCGGCTCGATCCGCGTGGACTTCAGCGTCACATAAGCCTTGCGGTTGTCGACGATCCGGACCACGCCGGGCCGGCGCTGGGCCAGCTGCCGAAAACGCTCCAGATTGCCAAACACAAAGCCGAGATACTTTTCCTCGAGAAAAATCCGCTCGATTTGCCAGACCGAAGCTTCCAGACGGATTTCCGCCAGCGTCATCAGGCGGACCACTTCAGCGGGCAGTGGCCCAAACCGGTCGCGCAGTTCCTGCCGCAGGCCGTCGACCTGCCCAAACGATTCGACCCGCGCCAATCGCCGGTAAATGTCGATCTTTAGCCGCCCGTCGTCCACATAATCGTCCGGCAGGCAGGCCCCATGCGGCAGATCAATGTCGAGGTCGGTGGACATTTTGGCGGGCAAGTTCTGCAGACTTCGGACCGCTGTTTCCAGCAGCTGGCAGTAAAGCTCATAGCCCACGGCGGCGATGTGGCCGCTCTGTTCGGTGCCCAGCAGGTTGCCGGTTCCGCGAATCTCTAGGTCCCGCATCGCGATCGAAAAACCGGCCCCCATCTCGCTGAAGGTCTCGATCGCCTGCAGCCGTTTGGCCGCGTTGGGCGTCAGCGTCCGCTCCGGGTTGAGCAGCATGTAACAGTAAGCCTGATGTGTGTAACGGCCGACCCGACCGCGCAGCTGGTGCAGATCGCTCAGTCCATAGCGGTCGGCTTCGTCGATAAACATCGTGTTGGCGTTGGGGATGTCGAGTCCACTTTCGATGATGGTCGTTGCAAGCAGGATGTCGTACTTGCCCTGGATGAAGTCGGTCATGACCTCTTCCAGTTCTTCTCCATCCATCTGGCCGTGCCCGACCGCGATTGAGGCTTCTGGCACGATCTGACGGAGCCGGTTGCGCATCAGCTCGATGTCGTTGACACGGTTGTGGACGAAATAGATTTGCCCGCCGCGGTTTAGCTCGCGCAGGACGGCCCCGCGGATCAAGTCGTTGCCAAAGCGAGTGACCTTGGTCTCAACCGCCATGCGGGCTTCCGGCGGCGTCTCAAGATTGGAGATGTCGCGGACCCCGACCAGCGACATGTGCAGGGTCCGCGGAATTGGCGTGGCGGACATCGTCAGCACGTCGACGCTGGCCCGCAGGGTTTTGATCCGCTCCTTGTGGGCTACTCCGAATCGCTGTTCCTCATCCACGATCGCCAGCCCAAGATTGCAGAATCGCACATCAGCCGAGACCAGCCGGTGTGTGCCGATCACGATGTCGACGCTGCCCGTGGCCAGACCGGCCAGCACTTGCCGCTCTTCCTGGGGCGAGCAAAAGCGGCTGAGTTTGCCGATCCGCAGCGGATACTCGACCATTCGTTCACCAAACGTCCGGAAGTGCTGCTCGGCAAGAATCGTCGTCGGCACCAGCACGGCGACCTGGTAGCCGTTCTCAACCGCCTTGAACGCGGCCCGCATCGCGACTTCGGTTTTGCCAAAGCCAACGTCGCCGCAAAGCAGCCGGTCCATCGGGCGGGCCGCCTCCATGTCCTGCTTGATCGCGCCAATCGCGGAAAGCTGGTCGGGCGTTTCCCGATATGGGAAAGCGTGTTCGAATTCGTGTTGCCAGGGCGTGTCGGACTGGCAGGCAATCCCTGGCCGCGAGGCTCGCGCCGCCTGCAATTCCAGCATGTCGGCGGCAAGGTCTGAAACGGCGATCTCGGCGGCCTTCTTCTGCCGCAGCCAGTTCTGTCCACCGATTTTGGCCAGCACGGGGCGGGTTTTCGTGCCGCCGACGTACTTCTGAACAAGGTCGATGCGCGTCGCGGGAACGAAAATTCGCGTCCCGCCATGGAACTCAAGCTCCAGATGCTCGGTCGCCTGACCATCGCGATCGAGCAACTTCAACCCGCGAAAACGGCCAATCCCGTGCGCGAGGTGTACGATCAGGTCGCCATCCCGCAACGACAGAAAGCTGTCGATCGCCTTGCCCTGCCGGCGGGCCTTTCCCCGTCGCAGTTCGCCGCGGCGGAACATCTGGTCGCAGCCGATCACGCAGGTCTTTTGGCCGCGCAGGCGATAGGCATGGTGAACGCAACCCACGGACAAGTGCAGCCGGCCCGTGGTCATTACCCGTGTCGGAGCCAGTATTTCGCGGACCCGCTCGAGCTCACCCTCGACCCGGGCCACGACGTGCACGTCGCCTTCGGCACCGATCCGGTCGAGGGCTCCGCGAAGTTCGGCGACGTCTCCGCCAAACTGTTCGATCGACTCGGATTCCATCCGCCAGTGATTTCCGACAAAACCCGGTGCGAGCCGCTGGATCGCAGCCAGCGGAAACCTGGCCCAATGCCGCTGGCAAAAGTCAAGCGAATGCAGGCTGGCTGGATCGGCCACGCGCTCCACAAACTGGCCGGCTTGTTCGCGGATCTCAGCCGGCTCGAGCAGCAGAATCGCTGTGTCCGGTTGCAGGTAGGCTGTCAGATCGCCCGTACACCGGATGTTGGGATCGAGCGCCGTCAGTTCAAGCTGCCCAACGTCGGCCGTACTCCGCTGGCTGGCGAGCTCAAACTGCCTCAGCGACTCGATTTTATCGTCGAACAGCTCGATCCGGACCGGTTGAAGCCAGTCGGCGGCGAACAGGTCGAGGATCCCGCCCCGCAGCGAGAACTCGCCCGGCAGGTCGACGGCCGAAGTGCGGTGGAACCCGTGGCTCTCGAGCCACAAAACCAGTTGAACCAGGTCGATCCGTTGCCCCAGCCGAAGAACTTGAGCATCGCGGCGCAGGAGATCGGGCTCTGGAACCGGCTGAAGCAGGCTTTGAACGCTCGCCGTGATCAGGGCCGGCTGACCGCCGCCCGCCAATGACTTGAGCAGCCTCAAGCGGTCGCCATACTCCTGATCGACGACGAACTGGCGGCTGCCGGCCATCGTCGCGATCGCGGGCAGCCGGACCGCGGCCCGCGGAGCCTCGCCAAAACCCCACGATTCGAGGTCGTCGTGGAATTCGTCCTGGGCCT
>JANOFL010000293.1:0-4176 GCA_031405895.1 Planctomycetota bacterium | reverse complement strand
ATCCGGGGCAACGCCGCGTCCGCCAATCGGGCGGCCGTCGCCGCAATCTCCGAGGCTCAGACGACGAAGCGCGCACTGCTTCCGCGACGATCCGGAAGCACTTCCAGACGCGTCGGCTCGGTGGCTCTCGATGACTCGCCCCCGTTGTTAAAATAGTTGGACGACGAGGCGTGCCCGACTTTTTCTTTACGCCAACGGCGTTGCATCCCACAGCCCAGGGTCGCGAGGGCTTCGGAGCGCACCCTGGGATGGGCGAATCCAGGTATCTACAACCCCAACGCGGGTTGGATCACTTGCCCGGCGTACCTTCTTGCGACATACGCTCGATCCAACGCCTTCAGCGTAAAAGAATTCCGGCGTCCCCAGGCTGTGCGATCCAACACCGTTGGTGTAAAGAACGCCGCAAACGGCGAGGAAATCACGCCCAATAGATTCACTCCAGAATCGTTGCCCAGGTCGAATGCCCGCCGCGAATCTCGAAGACGCGACTCCAGGCTACTGAACTTAACAGGCAACTACAGCCTTGGCGGATCCCGCCGTGGTTTGGGCATGGAGTTTTCGCCCGGCTGGGGGGGGGGCGGCGCGGCGTTGTTGTTGTTTCCCGGGTCCTGCATCTCGGGTGGGCGCGGTGGTTCGGTAAAGGTCTCGGTCCACTTCCAGCCAATGGGTATGTCAAGCTCGCGCTGGGCCAGCATGGCCCAGGGTGTGTCCGGATGGTCGCGGACCACGCGGGCGAGATACTCGCGGGCCTTGTCCGCCATGTTGGCCGCGGCACTGCCGGTTTCAATCGAATCGGCGGGCTGAAGCACCCAGGTGTTGTTGCGTTCGTTGCCGAACTTCAGCCCGGTCTTGATCAGGGCCAGCATTCCGTTGTAAGACTCGATCCGGACTTTGGCGGCGAGAATCCGGCCCCACGCGAGGTCAAAGCCAGCTTGCCAGCGCGGCGAAAGTTCGCTGCTCCGGTCCGCTTCGCCCGCGCGAAGAATCTGGTACAGCCGGTCGACGCCTGGCTCGAGAATCGCCGCGGCCCGCTGGGCGAGGCTGACCTGGTTGACGAATTCGGCTTCGTCGAAACGGGTGAAGCGCCGCTGCGGATTCTCGATGTCAGCAACCGCGGAGAGTTGCGCAGCCTGAACGAGCGCCTGGCGAGAGTCGTTGGCACTCGCCCGTTGAGCGTAAGTCTGGAACGAAACATAGTCCGGCTTGTACCGCTTCATCACGTCGGGATTGAAAAAATATCGCAGGTGCGACGAGTAAACGGCAGTTTCGCGCCGGCTGACTGCGCGGCCCGTGTCGCGGTTGGGATGGACGGCGAAATAGATGCCGCCCGTTTCGTAGGCCAGCCGGGTCAGGCCGAACGGGCCGAAGCCGGAATCAATCGCCTCGAACTCGTCGGTCGCCTCGGCGAAAAAGTCCAGCTTGAGCCGTTCGGGCATCAGCGACTCCGGTCCCTGGGAAACCACAGCGAACTGTGGCGACTGGTCATAGTTGGGGTCCGGATCGACCCACTTGACCATGGTCTCGGCCCTGCCAAAGGGTGCCGGCACCCCGACCACGAAGACGGGAATCTCGTGCTGGTTGCACTTCTGGACGCACTCGTCGAGGCGCGCCGCATCATCGCCGGCTTCGTCCGAAACGACGATCACCATCACGTTGCGTTCGCGTTCCCCGGTCAGCCGGTTGACCTTGCGCAGAGCTTTGAAGTCGTTGATCGTCTGGATCACAGCTGAAAAGACGTACTCCATGCCCGAGTCGTCGCGCCGGATCGCGTTGAAAGCCTCGCGAACCGGCTCGAAGCTGGCCACCGGTTCGTCGAGCATCCGGTCGAAGCCCTGGCCAAACGTGTAGACCTGGGTCAGCAACGGCGCCGCGCGATCAGCGTCCGCTTCGTCTTTCTGGAACGAAGCCAGCGTCTCCAGCTCAGTGTAGATCCGCTCCAGCCGGCCCGCGATCTCGTCGCGCTGCTCCATCATGCTGGGCGAGCGGTCGAAGAGCCAGACGACCAGCGTGTCGCGCTGTTCGATCGAAAGGATGATCTCTTCCGTGATCCGGTCGACCGCGCCGGACGCCGAGGCCACGGCGTTGCCGACGGAGCCTTTCACGGGAACGGTCGAAACGCGATCTGCGGTCGCCGCCTCAAATGATTCCTCGATCATCAGCTCGCCCATCTCGGAAGGCGGCTGGATGCTCTCAAGGAACTCCGCGCGGTCCAGCTCCAGCAGCGGCACGGCCGTCTCGCTGAACTCAAACTGGTCGAGCGCCGTCTCACCGACCGGTTCAGGAAGCAGATCGTCGAACTTGACTTCGGGAACGGGCTCTTCCAGCGCGACCTGTTCATCGGGCGCGGCAGTCAGCCGCACTTCGCGGTCGGACGGAGATGGGAGCAGGATCTTCGCCAGCGCCACGACCAGCGTGACATGCAACACCAGACTGACCACCCACCACGGCACATCGGTCGCGATGGGAGTATCAACCTGCCCGGAGCGGAGTTGCCACCAGCGGCGGAGCCTTGTCAACATGGGCCTCTTCCCGGGGACTGTCCGAACGATGCCAGAGTAACGTTCGCGGACGCAATCAACAGCCAGTCACGATTGTTACTATGATTTTCACCAGCGGCCGCCGGAAAAACAAGCCAAACCTGGGCCAAAGCGGCAGGTTGCCCGATTCCCGGTTCCCACCGATCCGTCCGGTCTGACCGATCCGCCTGGTCTGTCCGGCCTTTCCCTTCACCGGCCGGCACCCGAATGGAGCTCCAAATCAGCCCCCGTCCACCGTCCCGCTACGGGGCACAGGAATCTTGAGGTTTAATCCCGACAGCCCCGCAGAAGGCCCGGCCAGCTGGTCCTGGTTGGCGGCGTAAATGTCGAGATAATAGTCGGCCGTCCCAAAATACTGCCCGGAGATCGACTGGAGTGTTTCGCCAGCGCGGGCGACATGGATCCGGAAACCGTTTTCGTCGACGCCGCGCGCAGGGCCAAAATCGCGGGCCGCAACCGGAGTCAAACCAGGCAGTGACTCAGCAGTGGTCAATGGGCCGACGTCCGCTTCCGCGGGCGGCCCACTGGTAAATGCGTCGCGGTCGGGTTCCCCAAGTGACGACAGAAAAGTTTCACCGTTGTGCGCTGGTCGCGAAACGGCTTGCAAAGCCGGAGCGACAGGAACCGACGAAAAGTCCGGCTCGACGATCATGGGACCAGTCCGCACGTGCTCCGCTTCGCCTGTCGCCGGCAGTCCTGCGGTAACTGATGACGGTGGACGTGTACCGTCCGTTGGCGCCGGGGATTCCGGTCCAGCGTTCCAGACCAGATCTTCTGCCTTGAGGTCTGCTGTCGGCGGACTCAGAACGCCGTTGCTGTTCGCCGACGTTCGCTGGCCCAGATACCAGGCACTCGCGAGGCACGCAGCGCCAATCGCGATCTGGGCGATACCCCGGTTGTTCAAACCCTGACTCATGGCGGTGACCCGGAAGCTGGACGGCGATCCTTGCGGCAAAAGTATGCCACGCGGATTCGGCCCGAACCGGCTCCGGATACGAAAGTCGCGGGTTTCAGGTTTGCAACCCAAGCCTGTCCAGCCGGATATGCCGGTCAGGAAAACCCTGCGGCGCGGCAGCAGCGACGACGGCTGGCAAAACCCGACTGGTTACACGGCCTGGCAACTGACCACCCGGCCATCAACTGGTCATTGGTATCTACACATCTTCCAAACGCCATGAAACCAGTCGAAGCCCAGGAAACACGTCAGCCAGGAGCAAAACCAGGCGATTTCATGGTTCCTCAATGGCCAGCACGGAGCAAGCAGAACTTCGGCGCGAGAGGTGGGGAAACCAATGCCGCTTGGGGTGGCGATTCAGCTTTCTTTGCCCCGGATGGGGCAACTGAATGTAGCCACGGGTGAAGCGATCCCGGTCGGACGGGATCGCGGAACCCGTGGACAGAATGGGGAGGGAATTCTTCGCCCCGGATGGGGCGACGGAGTTTCTTTGAATGTTTTGGGATTGAAGGGACTGGTCGCGGGGCAGGCAGTTCCTGAAACTTCGTCGCCCCATCCAGGGCGAATTAATCAAGTCCCAACCCATTCCACGGGTTTCGCGTCGCCCAAAGCGGCGACGCTTCACCCGTGGCTACACTCCACCGCCCGCTCCGGGGCGGAAGAACCGCCAATCGTGGCTGTTTA
>JANOFL010000238.1:0-7455 GCA_031405895.1 Planctomycetota bacterium | reverse complement strand
CAACCACCAGGCGTTTGCACATCACCACATTCCCCTGTAGCTCAGTTGGTAGAGCGAGCGGCTGTTAACCGCTAAGTCGTAGGTTCGAGTCCTACCGGGGGAGCTGAAGGCCGCTTGTCATGGCCAGCCCGTTTTTCGTCTATGTTCTCGAAAACGAATTGGGCCGGTTCTATGTGGGCCAGACCGATGATCTCACTCAGCGGCTGGCCGAACACAACACGCCGGATCCGACCGGCCGCCGTTTCACGGCCAAGAATGGCAACTGGACGCTGCTTTGGTCCGAGCAGCACCCCGATCGAAGTTCGGCCATTCGCCGCGAACGACAAATCAAGGCCATGCGGTCGTCCCGCTGGATCCGTGAGCATCTGCTCAAGGCCTCAAATGTTGGTAGAGCGAGTCCCGGCGCGCCGGGATTAACCGCTAAGTCGTAGGTTCGAGTCCTACCGGGGGAGCTGAAGTGCGGCATGCTTGTGCCGTCCAGATTTCCGCGAACTTGCCCACAACTTGTCCATGTTCACCGTCTACGTGCTTCGTTGCGAGACCACGGGCCAACGCTACACGGGACAAACGGACAACCTCGACGCGCGGCTCGCCGAGCACAACGGCCACTCCCACAATCCGCGCAAGCACACTTCCCGTCATCCGGGCCCGTGGTGCCTGATCCACCGCGAGGAGTTTGCCACGCGGTCAGAGGCCATGCGGCGCGAGCGCTGGCTCAAATCAGGTGCTGGCCGCGGATGGCTGGACGAAAGGTCCGGTAGAGCGAGTCCCGGCGCGCCGGGATTAACCGCCAAGTCGCTGGTTCGAGTCCTGCCGGGGGAGCTAAGATTCTGGCCTCGAAAGTTGCCAGTTAACCAGTTGATGCACTAAGCCGAGAACCAGCGTCCGCCAACGCATGAGGATGGAAGTCATCCGAGTCGAGACGCTGTAGGGCATTGCAAAGGGAGCCTTGGCCAATGACTCAATCTCGCAGCGCGACGATCAATCTTGTTTGTCCAAAATGCCTGGCGGTCAATCGGGTTCCCGAAGTTCGAATGGCAGATCGCCCGGTGTGTGGACGCTGCAAGACGTCGCTGGTGCCTGAACACCCGGTTGAACTGAACGATGCGAACTTTGAAAAGTTCATCGCCAAATCCGGTTTGCCGGCCGTCGTTGATTTCTGGGCAAGCTGGTGTGCTCCCTGTCGCGCGATGGCACCGCATTTCGAACAAGCGGCCCAAACGCTGGCCTCACAAGTGCTGTTTGCCAAGCTCAATACCGAAACCAGTCAGGTTGCCAGCCAGTTTCAGATTACAGGCATTCCCTGTCTGGTCGCTTTTGCGAACGGCCGCGAAATTGCCCGACAAGCCGGACTGATGAACAGCAATCAAATCCTGCAATGGGTTCGCTCAGTCGTCCAGTGATGGTTCGTCAGATGCGCTGGAAACCCAGGGAGAAGTACGTTTACCCAGGCAGATCCGGAACGGACGAATGCTCTGCAACAGATCGATGCCCAGGGTTTTCTTTTGGTGCCTGGTCCGAATCCCGCCAAACTGCCAGGCACAAAGAGCGGAAACCGGAAAGACCCGGTGGCCGGTTGACAACCCTGCCATGAAAGAGACACGGGACATCGGGTGGAGCCTGGGCGTCTGGCCTGGATCGACAGGCAACAGTTTGTGAAGCCACGGCCCGGATACGCCGGTCACCTTCCCTTGACTTGTTCAGGACCGAATCTTTGAGGCGGCGATCGCTGCAGGTCGACGGACTTGCTTCGTTGCAGATCATCTTCAGCGTTTTTCGCCAGTAACCGTTGCCGCATCTGCCGCAGCAGGCACGGGTCAACGATCTCGCTCCCCTGCCCGCTTCCCCGCACGCAACAATGCGACAGCTCTACGATGAGCATGTATCACCCTTGATTCGCGACAAATAACGACTCTGCGGCAAACCAGCCGCTTGCGGTCTCGAATTCCTGCAGCTCGTTCCAGCCATGGCGGAATAGACCAACCTGGCGACGAAGTGACTGCGGAACGAGGTTTGGTCGGTGGATTCGCAGGTTGCAGTACAATGAACCAGTTGAAACGATGGCTGGTGAGATTGCACGGCTGGGAACGGACCGTTTTCGACATGATTCCTGGCATGCGCGCCCTGATTGCCGGATTGTTCGTGCTCGCGCTGTGTTGTGGCAATGCAGCATTGCGGGCGCAAACCAGCGATCTCGCCGGGCCACATGGCGCGGTACGGTTGGCATCCGGAAATTTCAATTCTGAAGTGCGGCCGATTCTGGCGACGCACTGTTTCCCCTGTCACGGTCCCGATGAGGTGTCGCGGTCGGCCGGCCTGAGGCTGGACAAGTTCGCAGGTGCGACAGCGGATCTCGGCGGGCATCAGGCCATCAAGCCAGGATCGCCGGCGGACAGCGAACTGGTGCGGCGCATCGAATCCGGCGATCAAGACGAACGAATGCCCCCGCACGAGTTCAACAAGCCGTTGAACGAGGGGCAGATTGAGATCCTGCGCAAGTGGATCGAGGCCGGCGCGACATATCAAACACATTGGGCGTTCACCGCACCTTCCAAAACCGCCTTGCCCGAAATCGACGAAGACCGGTTTCCAGGCTGGTCCGGAAATCCGGTCGATCGACTGGTCCTGAAGAAGATGCTGGAGGAAAAGCTGACACCCTCCCCGGCTGCCCCACCCAACGTGCTGGTCCGCCGCCTCTTTCTCGATTTGATCGGCTTGCCACCAACCATCGAGGAGTCAGAGCAGTGGCAACAGCAACTGACCGCTTCTCCGACAGGAGCCGGGGGCTTCAATGAAGATGCCTACGAGCGTCTCGTGGACCATCTGCTCGCCTCACCGCATTACGGCGAACGCTGGGCACGGCGCTGGCTGGATCTGGCGCGCTATGCCGACACCAACGGCTATGAAAAAGACCGGCCGCGCGACATCTGGCCCTGGCGTGACGGGGTGATCGATGCCTTCAATCGGGACATGCCATTCGACCAGTTCACCATTCAGCAACTGGCGGGCGATTTGCTGCCCGGTGCCGATCAAAATGCCTTGATCGCCACCGGGTTCCATCGCAACACGATGATCAATGAGGAAGGCGGAATCGATCCCCTCGAATACCGTTTCTACGTCATGACCGACCGGGTGGCAACAACCGGAACAACCTGGCTGGGCCTGACACTCGGATGCGCCCAATGCCATACCCACAAGTATGACCCGGTCACGCATCACAATTACTACCAGGTAATGGCCTTCCTGAACAACACGGACGAGCCGGACCTGGAGATCGCTGCGCCGGATGAACAGAAGGAGCACGAACGACGCCTGGCGGAAGCCGCTGTCCTGACCACTCAATTACCGTCGCAATGGCCGATGGCGGACGACTCCGGTCCCGATATCGGGTTGAAGCGATCGGAGGTCGTTGACGCAGCTTTCCAGTCCTGGCTGGAGCGCGAGCGGCTTCAAACACCCTGTTGGACAATCCTCCGTCCGGCAACCGCCAACTCGGATACGCTGAAGCTGACCGTCGAACCGGATGATTCGATCTTCGCTTCCGGAGATATCACCAAGGATGATCTTTACGCTTTGACTTTTTCCGGGGTTGCCGCGGGCACGACGGCGATTCGCCTGGAAGTCCTTCCCGATGATCGTCTGCCGGGACGCGGCCCGGGAATGGCTTACTTCGAAGGCCCGAAAGGGGATTTCTTTCTGGGTGAGTTTGCGGCGAGCTTCGAGTCGGCGACAGGATCGAGCCCCTTGGCATTGAGCGGTGCCTCGGAGACTTATGCCAAGAACAATTTTGGAGGTGAGAACGTCTCCGCCAGGCTGGCGCTGGATGACGACCCGCAAACCGGCTGGTCCTGCGCGGGGCAGAACGGCGAACGGAATGTGGCCGTCTTTGATCTGGCCGAGCCGCTGTCCGACACAGAAACCTTGCGAATCTCGCTCCGGTTCGGCCGGCATTATCCCTGTTCGCTCGGACGTTTTCGCATCTCCACAACGACGCAGTCTGGCAATGTCGTTGCCGCGCTGACTCCGCTGGCGATTGAAGCAATGTTGCTGCGACCCGCCGACGAATTGCCGGCAGCAGAACGGCAGCAATTGCGGGAGTACTTTTTGATGCAGGCGCCGGAATTGGCCGGCGAGGCCGCGAAGATCCGGGAATTGCAGAAACGTCCGGTGACCAGGACCACCCTTGTTTTTCGCGAGCGTCCGGAGGGAAATCCGCGCCCCACGTTTGTGCATCACCGCGGGGAATATTTGCAGCCCACGGACCAGGTGCAGCCTGGAGTACCGGATTTCTTGCCCCCCCTGCATTTGCAGTCCGGCGCGACCCCGCGGCTTGAGTTTGCAAAATGGCTGGTTGACCCTGAAAATCCGCTGACTGCGCGGGTGCAGGTGAATCGTGCATGGTCGGTACTTTTCGGACAGGGACTGGTCACTACCGAAGGAGATTTTGGCCTGCAAGGCAATCCGCCATCGCACCCCGAACTGCTCGATTGGCTGGCGATGGAATTCATCGAACAAGGCCAGTCGATGAAGAAACTTCATCGACTGCTGGTTATGAGCGCGACCTGGCAGCAATCGTCGCTCGCCACCGACAACCAGCTGAAACGGGATCCGCGGAACCAGTGGCTATCGCGGGCCAACCGGATCCGTCTCGAAGCCGAACTGGTCCGCGATCTCGTCTTGACGGCTTCAGGGTTGCTCGATCGCCGGCAATTCGGCCCCCCCGTCTTTCCGCCTCAACCGGAGGGGGCTGGCGAGACAGCCTATGGGGGTGCCGTATGGAATGCGAGTATCGGACCGGACCGTTTCCGCCGCGGCATCTATACGTTTATCAAGCGAACAGCACCCTACGCCATGTTCAGCACCTTTGACGCGCCGAGTGGAGAATTTTGCCTCGCTCAACGGGAAGCTTCCAATACACCGCTTCAGGCGTTGTCGCTGCTGAACGACACTGTCATTCTGGAAGCGGCCGAAGCGCTGGGAGATCAGTTGGCGTCAACTCCGGGCACGGATGCAGAACGGATCGATCTTCTTTTCCGGAAGTGTCTCACCCGTTCCGCTTCGCCCGAAGAACAGGTTCGCGTCAGCCGGTTTGTCGATAACCAGCGACAACGGCTTGCTGCGGGAGAATTGCAGGCTGGCGAGCTGATCCCCGGCATCGAGGCCAGACGTTTGAATGTGAGCGGCGAGGAAACAGATGGTGCGAACAGCAGGAATTCCGCTCCTTCAATTGACGAGGTTGCGGCCTGGGCCATGACAGCCCGGGCGATCCTGAATCTCGATGAGACAATCATGCGAAACTAGTCGCGGGCGTGAAAGGTCGGCTTTGCCATGAATTGCCAGGTCCAACAGTTTGGGGAACGTGGAGTCCGCGCCTCGCGGCGCTGGTTTCTTGAGCAGTGCGGGATCGGCCTCGGGAAGATCGGCCTGGCGACCCTTGCGGGTGCCGTGTCTGGCCGGACTGGTAGTGCTGCAAATACGTTGCAGTCGTCGAATGGCAATTTTCGCCGGTTTGGCCAGGCCAAGGCGGTGATTCACCTGTTCATGGCCGGAGCTCCCAGCCATCTCGAGCTGTTCGACTTCAAACCCGAATTGCTGAAACACGATGGCAAATCATTGCCGCCATCAATCATTGGCGACCAGCGGTATGCGTTCATACGGAGCGACGCCGCCGTGATGGCGCCGTGTTTCAGGTTTTCCAGACATGGCGACTGCCAGATGGAACTTGGCGAGACGTTGCCGTTTCTGGGAAAGGTCGCCGATGAACTGTGTCTGGTTCGCTCGGTGACGACGGACCAGTTCAATCACGCTCCGGCACAGATCTTTTTCAATACCGGGTTCGCCCAGCCGGGGCGGGCTTGCATGGGGTCGTGGGTCACGTATGCGCTTGGCTCGGAGTCGACGGACCTGCCGGCATTCGTGGTGATGAGCACCGGGGCCGGAATCAGCGGCGGCGCGGCCAACTGGTCCAGCGGATTTCTGCCGACAAGATTCTCGGGGGTGCGGCTGCGAAATCAGGGCGACCTCATACTCAACCTCGCCAATCCCCGCGGCGTGGATGCGCGGCTGCAACAGGATTCGCTGGACCTGATTCAGGACCTCAATCGCAATTCCGCGGCCCGGGTCGGCGACCCGGAAATTGAGTCGCGAATCAGTGCCTATGAAATGGCCCATCGTTTGCAATCCAGTGCGCCGGAGCTGATGGATCTGAAAAGCGAAGCGCCGGAAACGCTTGAACTGTATGGATGCAATCCCGATCAACCCTCGTTTGCCCGTGCCTGCCTGATCGCCCGCCGAATGGTCGAGCGCGGAGTTCGCTTCATCAATATCTATCATGAAGGCTGGGACGCCCATAGCGATGTTGTTGGCAACCATCGCGGGAATTGCGAAGCTACGGATCAGGGAACGGCGGCGCTGATTCAGGATCTGAAACGAACCGGGTTGCTTGATTCCACTCTGGTGATCTGGGGCGGAGAATTCGGCCGGACGCCGATGGTCGAGGCCAATGCCGCGCTCGGGAGAAGCCTGGGGCGCGACCATCATCCGCAAGCGTTCTCGATGTTGATGGCTGGCGGCGGCGTCCGTGGCGGCTTGACCTGGGGGGCGACCGACGACTTCGGCTTCCACATCACGGAAAACAGGGTCCACGTTCACGACCTGCAGGCAACGATTCTGCATTGCCTTGGTCTCGATCATCGGACGCTGACTTTTCCATTCAAGGGCCTCGATGTCCGTCTCACGGGCGTTGAAGAGCACGCTCCCGCTCTCGATTTGCTCAGGTAAATGGTTTCATACTCCCGGCGTTTTGCTGCCCCGATCCGAGCCGCTCTTCCCCGGCAATCTTGCGGACTCTCTTTAACGTCCAGTTAATCCCCTTTGCCCGCTCCAGGAAATGGTAGCCGGACAACGCCTTGCCGGGTTTGAGATGGGCCGCTCTCCGGAATCCATGGGTCCAGTCGCATTGCACCGGCTGTAGCCCAGGATATTCGGACTGTGGCGGGGGCGGCAACAGGAGTTCCTCCGCCCACTGTTGGCCGGCCTCGCACGAATGATGCCTGTCCTTTTTGCTGCCTTTCCAATAGCGGTTGGGGAGGTTTTGATCCTTCGCGACGAGAACGCCACCAGCGGGTATCCCCCTGCAAAAAATGCCGTAGACAGTGAACGTGATAAAGAATGCCAGGGGTTCGTCGTTCATGGTTTCGTTCCCCAACGAATCACCAGCCGCTGGGTGTTAGTTGCGATTAATTAATCCCATCAGCCGTTGGGCGTTAGCCCCGGTAGGGAACCGGATTGATCCAATTGGCGGGCAGTAACCGCGGCTAACGCCGTTCGGCTGATTCCAATTCGTTCCGCTCACCTACTTGTCTGCCTCCGCCAACTGGGGGATTCCGGGGGAACTCAGGGGGTGGTCACCAATCTCAAACGCAATTCCTTGCGTAGTTCGCCGTTGAAGGAAAA
>JANOFL010000232.1:0-28856 GCA_031405895.1 Planctomycetota bacterium | reverse complement strand
CGTTTTTTTTTTCGTGGGACGGGCCCACCAGCAGCCCGGGGGGGCGGTACCCATTATCGACCCCGTACGCCTGCCCGATCACCATAAAAAAACCGAAAAAACACGACCCCACCAAGCCAGTTGCCTTGATCACAACCGCTGTCTCCCATTGGCCCCCGTCGCTCCAGCCGCGCCACGCCCGACGCAACCTCTCCCCGGCGACGCTTTGTGCCTGCCAGCATGGAACGCTGGATCTGGCCACAGCAACTCTCCCGCAAAACTCTCGCGGTGAGTGCCAAACGACCAGAATGGGCAGGTCTTTCGCTGCGAATTTTAGCCGCGAAAGAAACCTGCCGACAAGCAGCACGAAGGCCGCAACCCCCTCTAAAGAGTGGTTTTTAGCGCGGAAACTGGCCAAGCTGGGACAATTCGTCCGGGAAAACGCAGGATAGGCTTCCTGCCTGTCGTTAAAAGCGGATGACAGGCTGGAAGCCTATCGCACGTAAAACAACCGCGGGGAGGTACCCGAAGGCCCCTCCCCGCGGCTCGCGAAGAAGTTGTCGCCCGACCCACCAGGCGTCAACAAGTTCTGGTTGACGTAGCGACGAAGCTCCTGCTTTGTCGGTCAGCTTCCGAATCAAACGGATTTCGGCAGCGGTTTGGTGCGGACTGACTTGGCGCGGACTGACTTGGTGCGGACTGACAAAGCGGAGCTTTGTCACCACGGAAGAGGCATCAACGGATTTCGGAGGCAGCAGTGCCAGCGTTTTCGGCTGTCCGGCTGGAAGGATCGCCATAGAACTGTGTAGTGCCTTCACTGACTTCGTGGGCTTCGGTTTTGGCACCGGTCAGCTGGGCCCGGAACTTGTGGGTTCCCGGCTGTGTGGCTTGGGCCGAAATCGTGACAGCGATTTCTTCGCCCGGTTCGATGCTTGGGATGGGCGAGAAGGTGACTTTGCCCGGTTCGATCGTGTTGCCCAGACCGTTGGCCGAGCTGGGCTCGATTCCTTCCGAGAACATGAACACCAGATCGAGGGCTTCGGCCACCCTGGTCCCGCGGTTGCGAATGCGGATCGTGTAGTCGACTTTCTGGTTCAGCGGCAGCGGGCCAGTCGGGTCTTCCACCGTCAGCACGATGTCGGCGACGGTTTCCACCAGCGTCGTGCAACGGGCGACCGAAGCGATTTCGCCCGACCCGCGGGCCGCGATCTCGACGCCAATCTGGCCGTCGACGTTCATGGTGCAGTTCAGCTGGTACCGGCGAGAGTCACCGATATCAAGCGTGCCGATGTTCCAGCGGAGGCCGCCGTCGCTGACTTCGGCCCCATCAATGCCCGAGTTGTAGACGACTCCGGCCGGCAAGGCGATTGCGGCTACCACGTCGCGGGCTGTCGCGTCGCCGGAGTTGGTGATCACGACTTCGTAGGTCGCAGAGGTCCCGGCGTACTTGACTGGCGGGCCGACGATTTCGGTCGCGAGTTGAGGGCGGCGGACGATGATGTTGCGCGTCGAACTGGCTTGCAGGTTACCGGTCGCCGCGGCGCTGGTGGTCAAGTCCAGCTGCCCGGCCGCGCGGGCCAGCAGTTCGACCTGGAAAGTCCGTTCCTGCCCAGGGGCGATGTCGCCCAAAGTCGCCCGCTCGCCACCCAGGGCCTCCGGGAGCATGACCGAGACGTTCTCGGCGATTCCGGTGCCTGGATTGCGGACTGACACATCGTAGACCGCCGTTTCGCCGTATTGAACTTCGTTCGGGCCGGCAATGTTCATTTCCAGCCGCGGTTCGGTCACAGCCACGCTGGCCGTCGCCGCGATCGGCTGCATCGCCCAGTCAATGGCAAGGTCAAAGGTTTCGGCTTGTGTCGCGATCACGTCAACGATCATGGACTGCGACTGGCCGGCCGGAATCTGGTCGATCATCCAGGCGACACGACTGGCCGAGGGGTCGTCGGATTTTTCGCGGCGGCCGGCGGTGGTATTGACGTTTTGGACCTGGACCCAGGCTGGGAGGTTGAGCATCACGGAAATCCGCTGGGCCGCGATCGTGTCGCGGTTGCGGGCGACGATCCGATACTGGACCGGCTTGTTGATGCCGACCGATGCCGGGCCAAAAGCCTGAATCTCGAGCGACGGAATCGTCAGCGAAATGGCAGGCGTTTCGGAATTGCTGGAAGGCGTGGCTGGCTCCCGCAGCCCGTCGGAGGTGGCGGCAGTTGCCGTGTTGCCGGCCTGCTGTTGGGTTGCGGCGTAGGCTCCTGTCGAACGCAAGCCTGGAATCACGGACAGGCCGGCTGATCCTGGCGGGTTGCCAGCAGCCGATCCCTGAGTGTTCGGGCTTTGAGTGTGGGCGAGTCCGGTGGCACGTGCGACTTGTGCCGCTGGCGAAACCGAAGGTGGCATCATGGCCGGGGCATTGCCGGCGAGTTGTCCGGCCAACGGTGCAGTCGGGTTGCGGAGTGGCTGGCCACCTGAACGCATCGAGTTTTCATCGCGGCGAGGCGGTTGCTGAAGTTGACCCGCAAGTCCAACAGGTGCCGAAGGCGGTGCAAAGGCAGCGGGAGCCGGCATCGACCCTCGCTGGCCGCCAGCCATCTGCATGCGAGCAACCTCCAGAGCCTGATTCGTTGGCAATAACGGTGCCGAGCCGTTCAGCATCGTCGGGATCGGCTGGGCGTTGGTCTGGCCGGTTGTGCCAAGGGGCTCCTGAAAGGACGCTTGCCTGACCATCCCGTCACCATTGACGAGGGGTGGCAAATCCGGACGGGGCGCGAACTGCAGACCGGGTTCGGCGGCTCGGGCAATATTGGACTGATCGCCCAGCCGGTAAGTCACGCTACCCGCCGGCGGCAGGGTGCTCGCGACTCCGGTCGGCACATGCACGTTGGGCGGGGCCTGCTGTTGGGTCTGCCAGCCACTGGCTTTGGCGAGTGGTGAACATGCCAACAAAAGCGCCAACCCGGCAATGCAAAGCCGGCCAAAACCCGGCGATTTCTGGAAACGGGCAAGCATGGACTGGGCCTCGCAGAGAACGGACAACTTCTTCTTCACCGTGAAAATCGACTTTGCGGGCTGGTAAGTTTAGGGGAGTTTTGCCGGTTGGAGCGATTTTGACGCTGGCGGCAACCGCCAGCTGCTTTGGCCAGACTGGCCAGGCAGGCTTCTTCGTGGTGACCAGGCTCCGCTTTGTCGGCCCGCACAGGAATGCAATCCCCAGCGTCGGATTTCTATCCCGTCGATGATTGCAACCGTATGGCAAAAGCTGGTCAAGCCAGGAAGCTTGGAGAGGGTGGCAAAGCCGGGCCTGTCTGGATATCTCCGAACACCGAGTTCCGAGCCTTGTCACCGAGTTGGAAAACTCAGCACCTTCAGAATTCTTCTCCAATTTTCAACAAATCGCGGTTTTCCCCGGCGGTTTCCGGGTTTCAATCTGGACTGGGAGGATAGCAGCCCGTTGAAAAAGGTGTCTGGCCCTTTGGAAACCCGGTACAAACGCGACGAATGTGACGGGTCGGCGAGGGTCAGACACCTTTTTCAACGGTCTGAAAGAAGGCAGCCGAAACAGGCCTGCCGGTTGAAAACAGACAAATGCCTCAACTAATCAGTCTGCCCAACCGTCCGGCGACTTTTCGCCGATGACCCAGCCACCGCAAGGAATCCGCAAGTTGAATGCCCGGCCGAGCCTTTCGCCTTCCCTGCCCGCACCAGGCGAAACCGGGCCGTTCGAGGCCCATGAAGTCAAATTCCTGGTGGATCCGGCAACTGTGGCCCGGCTGGAAAAGCTGGCCGATGGTGTCCTGACGCGAGACCTTGGCGACCCGGCCCTGTCTGCCAATGCCTATCGGGTCCGGACTGTTTATCCGGACACGGTTGCGGGCGATGTCTACTGGCGGCAGCGCGGTTTCAGGGCGTCGAAGTTTCGCTTGCGGCTTTACGGACTCGACGGCCCCCAGTTTGTCGAACGCAAAACCAAACGCGGTACGCAGGTCAGCAAACAGCGGACAGAAGTCCTCGCGGGAAAACCGGGATGGCTCGCCAGCGGAGAAGTGCCGGCCGAATGTGACTGGTTCGCGAATGCCATTCGTGAACGTCAGCTCAGACCTGTCTGCAGCGTGACTTGCCTCCGCAACGCCTGGTTCGGATCGGCCGGGGGCCTGCGATTCCGGATGACTGTTGACCGCGGCCTCGGTGTGGCCGCGGTGGGCCGTTGGCAGTTCCCGGGGCTCGACCAGTACCAGGCTGTTGAGCTGCCGGGGCTGATCTGCGAGTTCAAGTTTCGCGGTGCATTGCCCAAACTGTTTCGCGACTGGGTCGTGCAGTTGGGTCTCACGGCTGCTCCGTTTTCAAAGTTCCGCACGGCGATCGAGTCGCTTGGCCTGGTCCGAGTGCCGCATCCCGTTTCGTCGAAGCTCGACAAGGCGTCGTTGTCACGGAACAAAGTCCATTGCCTGGAATCATCACCCGATGCCTGAAGTCTTTGCAGAAACAGCGTCTGATACAGCGGCTGGCAGCGGAACAGAACTGGCGTTGCGGATCGTGCTGGCGCTGGTCTGGGGTGCTGCGGTCGCAGCGGTTTATCTGCTCTCGCATGGCCGGGGAAAGCCACAATCGCCTGCCTTCGCCACCACGCTGGTTCTGCTTTCGGGCCTGATCGCGATGGTTTCCATGGTGATTGGCGGCAGCGTGGCCCGGGCGTTCAGCCTCGTCGGCGCGCTTTCGATCGTGCGATTCCGTACCGTTGTCGAAGACACGCGCGACACGGCGTTCGTGATCTTTGCCGTCATCACGGGCATGGCCGCCGGGTCTGGCTACCTGCTGTTGCCCGCGATTGCCGTTCCGATCATTGGGGGCACGGCGATGTTGTTGAGCCGTGGCCGGTGGAATCGTGGTCCCGATCCGGTCAGGGTCGCGGTCGCTGTCCGCGTGGGTCTCGGGCGTGACGCAGCGGCCCTTGTCGAGCCGGCCCTGAAGCGGGTCGGGTCGCAGTGGGAACTGGCGTCGGTCGAGACGGCCAAGCAGGGTGTTTCGCTCGAATACGTCTATACCGGCCGAATCGCCGGCCGCAACAACATCGCCGTCGCGGCAGCCGAACTCGGCCAGACCGATGGCATCCAAAGCGTCGAAATCAAACAGCTCCAAAACGTGGGATAGGCTTCCAGCCTGTCAAAGGAATTCGTCAACTTTCGGGTTCACCACCAGCCGACATACGTCCCCCTTCGAGGCCTAACACATGCGCCATCAGAAATCCCTCGTCGTAGCCGCTGGAACACTCGGCCTCTTGGTGGCAGCCAGCCTCTTCGCCCAGGAACCTCCTCCCGGCGGTCCCGGTGGTGGATTTCCGGGCATGTTCGGCCCGGGCGGAGGACCCGGTGGTCCTGGCGGCATGATGGCCGAGACCGAAGTCCGCGATCAGTTCGACGGCAACGAGGACGGCTGGCTGAACGACGACGAACGGAAGGAAGCCCGCGAATGGCTGGCGAAACAGCCGCATCGTGGTCGGGGCGGCCGGCCCGGAATGGGCGGCCAACGCGGAGGCGGCCCTCCCGGTGCGGAAGACCCACGTCCGGGCGGGATTCCGGGCGGCCCTCCACCCACAGGAGAATTTCCTCCCGGTGGATTTCCGCCTGGCGGTCCTCCCGGATTTGGCCCTCCCGGAGGCGGCGGTCCTCCAGGCATGATGGGCCGCGGCCGCGAACCGGCAACACCAGGCCCCAAAGTCTCCCCCCCGGACGTGGAGCAGCTGACCAACGAGCTGTACGACACTTCGGTCGTGCGGACGATCTTCATCGATTTTGCCACCGAGGACTGGGAAGCCGAACTCGAGGCCTTTAACAACACCGATGTCGACGTCCCCGCCACGCTGACCGTTGACGGCAAGAACTACGCCAACACGGGCGTCCATTTCCGCGGCGCCTCGTCGTACTTCATGGTCCCGACCGGCTCCAAGCGCTCACTCAATCTCGCCCTCGACCTGGTTGACAAGGACCAGCGGCTGCTCGGCTACAAGACGCTTAACCTGTTGAACTCCAACGGCGATCCGAGCTTCATGAAAGCCGTACTCTACTCCCGGATCGGCCAGCCCTGGCTGCCGATCGCGAAGGCCAACTTCGTCCGGGTTGTAATCAATGGCGAAAGCTGGGGGCTCTATGCCAACGTCCAGCAGTTCAACCGCGAATTCCTCGCTGAACACTTCGAGTCGTCGAAGGGTGCCCGCTGGAAAGTCCAGGGCAGCCCCAACGGCCGTGGCGGACTGGAGTACCTTGGCGAAGAAGTGGAACCCTACAAACAGCGCTACACGATCAAGACCAAGGACGATGAAGCGAGCTGGGCGCGCCTGATCGAGCTTTGCCGGGTCCTCAACGAAACGCCGCTCGACGAGCTGGAGTCGGCCCTCGAACCGCTGCTCGACATCGACGGCGTCCTCCGGTTCCTTGCCCTCGAAAACGTCCTGATCAATAGCGACGGCTACTGGATCCGGGCCAGCGACTACAACATCTGGCTCGACGAGTCCAACAAGTTTCACATTATCCCGCACGATGTGAACGAGGCCTTCCAGCCCGCCGGCGGCCCCGGCATGGGCGGTGGCCGGGGCCGAGGCGCTGCTGATCGCGGACGCCGACCCGAAGGCACGCCCCGTACCAACGAGCCGGAAGCGCCGGCGACGGACCAACGCCCGGAAACTCCTCCCGGCACCCGGGCGGAAAACAATCCCCGTGGCGGCCAACCCCGCACCCAACAGCGTGCCAACGGCGTCGAACTCGATCCGCTCCATGGCCTGAGCGATGAGACCAAGCCGCTCCGCAGCCGCCTGCTCGCTGTACCCGCCTTGCGCGAACAATACCTCGCCCACGTCAAGGCAATTGCCAGCGAATCGCTGGACCTCGATAAACTCGGCCCCGTCATCGACAGCTACGCCGAGCTGATCCGGCCCTTTGTGGAAGCGGACACGAAAAAGCTCTCATCGCTGGAAGCCTTCGATGCTGCGGTCGCCGACTTGCCGTCCAGTCGCGGCAGAAGCGAAGCGGGCGAAACCGAGACCGCCCAGCCGCCCCAGCGCGGCCGTGGCCTCTCCCTCCGGGCCTTCATCGAAGCCCGCCGGGCGTTCCTGCTCAAATAAAGCCTGCCCAAATAAAGGTAGAGCAGTTGTCCCCAACTGCTTGTTAGTGGAAGAGATAACCGGCGGAAGACCAGGAAAAGTTGCGCGGACGAGCAGTTGGGGACAACTGCTCTATATTGGGAGTACAACAGTTCTCCCGACTGCCCGTCCATGGCAAAATACGCAGTGAACTCCGGCCCGCGACTGCTGTTCTCCCTCCGACCTTGACGGGCCAACCGTCGGGCGTAGACTCAGGCACTTGGCAGTCCGCGAGCGGTCGTGGCGAAATTGGCAGACGCGTCAGGTTGAGGGCCTGATGGTAGCAATACCGTGGAGGTTCAAGTCCTCTCGACCGCACTGACAACATTAAAGAACAAACATCGACGGGCGAAGGCCACGAGCCTCCGCCATTTTTTTGTCGCCTTCTTTTTTTGTCACTTTGAATCTTCGGATCCCACCTCTGTCATCGCATAAACGGCAAACGTGGCAAGCCAGTGGTCGCCTTCATAGTGGCCGCTGTTGACGTATTTCAGGCCGGCGACGAGATGGGCGGCGGCGGAGGTTTCGAGCGGAGCGCGCAGGCGGTGGCCGGCAGGAAGGCTGGCCGCAACCGACTGCATGCACCAGGCGCGGTGCAGGTTCAGGCCGGCGAGATGAACCAGTTTGCCATCGGTCACGTCGCTGACTTCCACCGGATGAATGGTTTTCCCGTCGACCAACTGCCCAGGCAGCCCGGGCAAGAACCGCTTCAGCCACTCCTCGAACTCGGCGGGCTCCAGAACCCGCCGCATCGCGTCAGTTTCGTTCCAGGCCGACGAAAAAAAGTCTTGGCCTGAAGGCTCGTACTCGACCGGGTAGTCGCGGTCATCCAGGTACCAGTCTCGTGCCCGGCCTTTGACCAAAGTCTCCAGTTCACTGTTTTGCCGGAATCGGGCGTAGTCGATAATCTGCCCCACCGCGAAGCCGGTGTCGGGATGTTCGCCTGACCGGACTGGAAAGCTCAGCAGCGGCAAGTAGGCTTCGATCCGTGACACCAGAACCTGCTCCAGCGGTGCGAGGTTCGCGTGCCAAAGTCCCGCATCCGGGTCGTCCCATTCGCCCGTTTCGATCACCAGCCGCAAATACCACGCCCAGCCGTACATCCGCTCGAACGACTTGTGCTCGTCGCGCGAAAAAAAGGCTGTTTCGGCCTGCAGGTTTTCCGCGCTCAAGTGCCGGTTGAGCGCCGAGCGAACTTCAGCTGCCGTCGCCATTTCCGGGCACAATCGCAGCAGCCGGACCAGCAGCCAATGCCCGTGCACGCTGCTGTGCCAGTCAAAACAGCCATGAAAGGCCGGAAACATCGTCCGTGGCGGCAACACATCGGCGTCACCCGTCACCACGACCGAGGGCTTGCTCGGATACTCCTGATCAATGGCCTTGAGCACCAGCCGCGACCAAACCTCTGCGGTCGCGACGTCAACCGGGACCGTTTGACTCCCCGCCGTCACGCCTGATCCACCGCGATGAAGGATTCCATCCTGTGCGACCACGCCGCCGACTCCACCAACGGTCACCAAAACGACCAGCCATGCCAACACCCGCATGACAACCACGAACATTCTCCTTTCCCAACCCGATCTCGATAACAGGCCGGCCAGACAAAGACCTTCCATCCACGGATTGCACAGATTCTTACAGATTCCCGCAACCAAATCTTGAATCTGCCCAAATCTGTGTAATCTGCGGACGCTACTTCTTGCTCATTGGCCGGTCTTGATCGGCTGATCACCCACTTGCTCATACAGCCGTTCACCTTCGGTGCGGGCGATACAGACTGCGGCACAGCCGTCGCCGAAAACGTTGACCGCGGTCCGGCACATGTCGAGCGGCCGGTCGAGAATCATCAGGATCGGCAGGCCCAGGGTCAGGTCGGGACCGCTGCCATCCGGCCCCGCGATCTGTTTTGAGACCGACTCCAGAATGATCAGGATCGCGACCAGCGATGCCGACGGAACGCCTGGAACTCCGACGCTGGTCAGCAGGGCGACGATCACAATCATGAACTGGACCGAAAAGTCGAGCTGGACGCCAAACAGCTGGGCGACAAAGATCGCGGCGACGCATTCATAAAGCGCCGTCCCGTTCATGTTGGCCGTCGCCCCGAGCGGGATGACGAAGCTCGCAATCTCCTTGCTGACCCCGGCGCGCCGCTCGGCACAATCGAGCGTTACCGCGATCGTGGCGTTGCTGCTGGCCGTGGAAAAGGCGGTCAGCAGCGCCGGCGTGAAGGCCTTCAGGTTGGTGAGCGGATTGACCCGTCCCACGATCCACATCACCAACGACATGACGCCAAGCAAATGAATCGTCAGCGCCAGAAGCACGGTTACCGCGAACCATTGCAGCGCACCCGCCAGTTCACCGATACCCTGCTTGCCCGACAACGCAACGATGTTCTCGGACAACGAATTCACCAGCAGCAACCCGACACCCAAAGGCGCAAAGCGAAGCACCAGGCCGGTCATATCCAGGCTGATCCGGTAAACACCTTCCAGCATGTTTTCGAGACTGGTCCGATAGGGTTCCGGAAGCCGGCCCATGAAATAGCCAAACAGGATCGACCAGGTAATCAGCCCCAAGAGGTCCATTTCAAGCATCGACTTCAGGATGCTCGAAGGGACCAGCGAACGGAAAATCCCCAACAGCTTCGACAACATCGACTCGCCGCTGATCTGGATGTCTTTTTCCCGGCTCTCCCGTAACTGTTCAGCCTCAGCTGTCAACGAGTCGGCAAGGTTGTCGAGCCGGTTCGAATTCAATAACGGTACGCCAGACGAAGAGACACCGGGAAGAATGGTGTTCACGAGCGCGAGGCCAACGCCGATCGCCAACAGCCCGGTGATGCCGTAGAAAAGCAGGGTCTTGATCCCCAGCCTGGCGAAACCGCTTTTGTTCGAGATCGAAGCGATCGACAGGACGATCGAGCTGACGACCAGGGGCACGACAATCATCTTGAGGGCCGCGAGGAACATGTCGCCCCCGGTCTCCGCAACCAGCCGGATCGGGCTGTTCGCCAGAATCTGGCTTGCCGTCAAGCCAGGACTGGCCAGTGCTTCACAGCGATTAGCCAGCAACCAGCCCCCGACTGCTCCCAGCAGCAAACCCAACAGGATCTGCCAATGCAGTTTCCACTGCCACGGAAACCAGCCTGCCGCTTTGCCGTTGTCGCTCACGTTTGGGATTCCTTGACGCGGGACAGGCTTCTAGCCTTTCGGACCATCCATGCTTCTGTTCGCCAACTTACAGGCTGGCAGCTAACGTGGGATAGGCTTCCAGCCTGTCAGTCAGAGCTCTTTCACAGGCTGGAAGCCTATGCCACGGAGAACCATCCAAAAAGCCCTGTCTATTTGAGCGGCCCGATGGCCAGCCGGGCGGCAAAGGGTCGGGCCGTGACTTCCCCGTGCTCCACGGTCTTGACGTCCATCGGCGACTGATCCAGCCAGTCACCCAACAGCAGCCATCGCGTCTTCTGGCGATAGGTCCGCCGCTCAGGATTGGTGGGTACAATCACCGCCGTGTTCGCCCGTTCAATCGCAAACAGCGTCGCGGGCTGGCCATCCACAGGCGGGCAAACATCGGCACTCAAAAGAGTCATTCCGATCAGCATGGCCGGACCCGTGGGCGCATTGGCCCGCCGCTCCAAGCCAAGCAGATTGACCCGGTCCCATTCGACCGGTCCGGCCTGCCGGACGTTGGCCAGAATCCGTTCCGCCAGTTCGCTGACTGCCCCGTCGAGCGCCATCCAGTCGCGCCGGCCCAGGCTGCCTGAATCGTCCTCCGGAATCTCGATCAGCTGCTGGGCACGCATCAACAAACCAGCCAGCTCTGCCAGCTGGTCATACTGTGCGGCATCCTTTGGAACGAAGCCGAATCGCGTGCAGAGCGCGGCAACTTCCGCGATCCCGTCAATCAGCGGTCCGACCGGTTCCGCGGTAACCTTGTTGGGCTCCGATTCGGGCGCCACTGAGGGCGGAGTTGTCACTTGTACCGGTGTCAGTTCGCCCTCGACTTCGGCCACTGGCACCAACGGCTCAGCCGCAACTGGATAACTCAGCACACCGGTCGCGCCAGCCGCCGGAACGACATCCGGAATGGCGCTGACGTCGATAGGAGCGATCGCCCGGCTCGAGTCGAGCGAACTCACCAGCGTCCGGGCGGGATTTTCTTTCTCGGCAGCCAACACCTCGCTCAACCAGGCCTGGAGCAACTCGGCCTTCGCGGCCTTCTGTCCCGTCGCGCCAGGAGAAATGGCCGAGTTGATCCCCACCAGCTGGTTCTCAAGATTGAACAGCGCTGTGCCGGGCGACTGGATCGACTGCGGCCGGTCGTGGATCAGCCAGTTTTCGATTCCCGTTTCAGGCAGCTGGCCGGTTGATGCCGCGCGATCGCCGGACAACACCTGCGTTTCAGTCAGCCACGGGGAAAAGCCGGTCGGCAACGGACCGATCGCCAGCAAATGCGTGCCGGCCACGGGAGTTCGGCCGGCGATCGTGGTCGGACCGATGACTTCCACCAGACGCCGGTCGACTTGCAACAGCACCAGATCGAGGTCCGGTCGTGACGCCACTACCTCGGTCACGGTCGCGGAAAGATCGCGGGCGGAAGCGTAATCGTGAATCGTGACAGGTGCCATCCGCGCAAGGACAGAACTCGATCCGGCAATCGCCGAGTAGCTGGTTGCGATCCAGCCGCGCGAATCAAGAATCACGGCCGGGATTCGCAGCGTAGCCCCGGGCCGCGCGACTTCCAGCAACAACATCCGTTGCCGGACCGACCGCCAGCACTCGCCGATCTCGGTCGCCTTGTAGTGGCGGGGCGGGGTCGCCTTAAACGCGACGGTCCGGGAGGGAACGTTGTCACCGTTTCGGACGTTTCCGCGCTTCAAGTCGCCCGGCCTGACGTTTCGCCGCGCGTTCCCAGACTCGTCAACTGATGTTTCGTCAGCCGTTTGCGTTACATCTCCCGCGCCGCTCTGCGCGACGGACAGCGGCCCGGAACGATTCGCCAACCACGCCACCAGCGCCGTGATCAACGCTACTGAACCGATGGAGAACAAAGCCAGAACCAGCGCGACAGCCAACCGGTTGCCCCGACGAGGCAAGACGGAAACTGTCGCGCTTAAAGACGGACCTGCATCCGGCACCGGAATCGTTGCCGTCCGGGGTGGCGGTTTTGTCGAACGCGATTGACCTCGGGCCGGGGCGGAATCGTTTGATTCCACCGGCGAATCCTGGTCACTCTCCAAAACTGGTGCCGTTGCGGTTCTTCGGGGTGCCGGCGGCGGGACGGGCAAGTCCCCCACGCGAACTGCTCCCGAGAGGGATTCTTCGACCGCCGCACCAAACTCGCGCGAATCGCCATCGGCCGGCACTGGCGACTCCCGCAGCGATTTTTCCGCTCCAGTCGCCGGCCCGTTTGCCTCGGCACCGTCCAGGCAATGCGGACACACGACCCGGAACCGGCCGGCTGGCAAAGGGATGCCACAATTCGGGCAGGGACTGGAATCAGACATCCACGAACTGTCCGTTGGGCGTGATGAATCGCCGTTTCAGTGCAACAGAACCCGTCGCCCGCCAGGTTGTCGCTGTCACCTGATTTATCTTAGCGATCCCCGCTTTGCGGGGCCACGCGAACCGGCAACCCGTCACTGGTCCCAAGCGAGCTTCTGGATGGCACAAACCGCTGGAACGGGGGCTGGCTCGACCACCGTCCGTTGGGCTGGGTGGATCGAATCGCATTCGCGCTCCAGTGCCTCGACGCCCGACCGGGACGTCACAAACTCCATCGTCACCGACATCGTCTGCGACCCACCCGCTGGCAACTCGACACAACGGCCATGGCCGACCTCGAAATCGCGGTGGTTCGGCCAGTTGGTCGCCGGCTCAAGTCCAATGACGTAGCCATCGGCCTCGGCCACAAGGTTCTTCCAAAGCGTAAGGCACTTGAGTCCGTCGTCGCGCGAAAACCGGATCGCGGTCGCCGCCGTGCCCGCCGCGTTTTTGAGCATCGCAAGCGACCGGCCGTTCGTGTCAAAGGCCAGCTCCAGGAAATAGACCCGCTCAAAATCCCCCGGCACCGGTCCCCAAATCGTCGACCACTCCTGGACCCGGCCCGCCGAATGGTCGTCGCGCGGTACGACACGGCGGACCGGGGCGACGACCTTCGCCCCAGCCTCCAGCAGCGGCGCGCCGAGGTTGTAGTGATACAGGTTCTGGAACCGGTCGGTCGAACCCGACGCGTTGGTCACCTTGTCCTCAATCACGACCGACGCCAGACCCGGCTTCAGCCTGATCCGCGTGTCCATCTGCCATTTCCAGAAGTGCATCCGCTTTTCATCGACCCGGCCGGCGATTTCCAGGCTGCCGTCTTCGGCCAGCCCGAACGACACTTCGCGGGCCGGCTGGTTGGCGATCAAGCCATGCAGCGGCCAGGTCAAACGGCCATTCCGGTCGAAGCCCGGGGCCCCGTTGCTGGTCAGCCCGCAGCGGCAAAGCAGTTCGGTGAACCCTTGCAGCCACCCCAGCCCATTCGGCTCGGCCATCGGCACCAGCGCCGGGTGGACCGGCCCGGCCACCGGCGACGACCAGTGAAAATCGACCCCATCGATCCGCGCCCGCTCGATCCCCATTCCCCGCGTCGGCAAAATGGCGACCGAATTTTCGCCGTGGTGGACCGTCAGGCGCTCCACGCCGCGACTGGCTCCTTCGCGGAGGTGTTCCCAGACCACGCGAAAATTGCCGAGCGTGAATTCCCTTGCCTTGCCGGGAAGCGGAAGGTCCTCTGCCGCAAGTGAAAAGCCAATCGTCATGATCGCCCCTCGCTGGTCGATTGTTGCCACGCGGCAGAGAGTTTAAAACTTCGCCGGCCCCAGCACAGGCGGGTAGTGACCAAATTCGGTCCCCGGCGGGAGCCAGGGACCGAGAACTGTCGGCTCCAAAAAACCAGGTCCATCAATACGTTTCAAACATGCCAACAACATCCACCGCCTCCCGTGACAACGTCGCTCGCCTGCTCGACCGGGCGCTCGACGCCGGTGAGGGCCTGCTGCGGCTGACCCCGACCTGGGTCCCCCGCAGCTTTCTCCACCCCGGCAAGCGGATCCGGCTCCATCCCGATGACTACTACGCGCTCGGCACCGAACGGGGCGGGATCGACGAACGCTGGTTCGCCAGCACCACCGAAGCCGCCAACGAAGGCCGCCAATGGCACGAAGGCCTCAGCTTCTGCCTCTTCGAAGGCGAACAGTTCCTGCTCCGCGACGCGGTCGCCGAAGCCGGCCCGCGGCTGATCGGCAAGCCCATGTGGGACCGCTTCCAACGCTGGCCGGTTTACAGCAAGTTCTTCGACAACATGGGCCCGATCCCGCACCACATGCACCAGTCCGACAGCGACGCAGCGCTGGTCGGCAGGCAGGGCAAGCCCGAGGCCTATTACTTCCCGCCCCAGTACAACAACTGCGACAACCACTTTCCCTACACGTTCATGGGACTGGAACCGGGGACGACCCAAGCCGACGTCCGCCGCTGCCTGGAGAACTGGCAGCACGAAGACAACCAGATTCTCAACCTTGCCCGGGCCTATCGGCTGAAAAAGGGAAGCGGCTGGCTGATCCCGCCCGGCGTCCTTCACGCCCCAGGCTCGCTCTGCACCTACGAGCCACAATGGGGCAGCGACGTCTTCGCAATGTTCCAGAATGTCGTTGAAGGCCGCTACGTGCCCTGGTCACTGCTCGTCAAGGACATGCCCGTCGAACGGCACCAGGACCTCGACTTCATCGTCGGCCAGCTCGACTGGGACCGAAACGTCGACCCCGAGTTCCGCAACCACAACTACATCGAGCCGCTCGATGCCGACTCCGGCCCGGGCTGGGTCGACCGCTGGGTCGTCTACGGCCGGGTCGCCGGGGCACAGCTTTTCAGCGCCAAAGAGCTGACCCTCGATCCGGGTGCCTCCTGCACAATCAAGGATCCCGGTGCCAGTGGCTGGCTGACAGTCCAGGGCTGCGGCACGGTCGGCCGGCTCCGCACTCAGTCCCCGACCATCATTCGTTTCGGCCAGCTGACCGAAGACGAAATCTTCATCACATCCGAAGCCGCCACCCGCGGCGTCCGGATCACCAACACCGGCGGCGAACCCCTCGTCGGGTTGCGCTACTTCGGCCCGGATGTGTTTCCGTCCGTCCCGGAAGTTGGAGCCCATCGCCGGTGACCTGCCCGGCATCTCGTGGAATTGGTGAAACCACAACAAATGTAGCTGTTTTCGGATCGCCAAGTGAGGCAAGACCTAATCGAGCCTGCTACAAGTATTGAACCCGAACAGTCTGTTGCTGGGTGACGCTGACTCGTCGATCTCGCTTGAGCAAAGGCACTACATGGCAGTCCCGACATTCGACAAATTTATCGACCCAGTGCTTCGCTTCCTGGCAACTCGACCAGACGGAGCCTTGGCACGCGACGCATACCAAGCAGCGGCAAGGGCATTGAACTTGTCCGACGCCGACTGTCAGGAACTGCTGCCAAGTGGAACGCAACCGATCTACAAGAACCGTACTGGTTGGGCGCACGACCGGCTGAAGCGGCTGGGCTTTTCGAGTAGTCCGCGAAGGGGCTATTGGCGGCTAACAGCCAAAGGCCATGCGTTTCTGGAAAACAACTCAGGTCCATTGTCAGAAGAGCAGGCCGACACGATGGCCCTTGGTCTCAGCGGCGATTGGCACGATTCTTGACCAAATGGCGATTCGATTGACTCGCTGCCGCCCACGCAGGTACCTGGTGCAAAACCGGTGATTGCCAGTCCTGATGACCGATTGAGTGAGGCGATTGTTGAGCTGCGTCGCTCGGTTGCCGCCGAGCTGCTGGATTCACTCGCCGCAGTTTCACCTGCATTCTTCGAGGCCATTGTCCTCGACCTACTCCACAAAATGGGTTACGGAGCGAATCGGTCCGACCTCCAACGCGTTGGTGGTTCCGGCGACGGGGGAATCGATGGAGTGATTTCTTTCGACAAACTTGGCCTTGAAAAGGTCTATATTCAGGCAAAGAAATGGCAAAACACGGTTGGGCGTCCAGAAGTTCAAGCGTTTTACGGTGCGCTGGCAGGTCAGCGCGCCAACAAAGGAGTCTTTATCACGACGTCTGGCTACTCGTCGCAGGCTATCGAGTTCGCCAAATCCGTAGAGCGGGTTGTACTTGTCGATGGAACGCGACTTGCAGAACTCATGATTGACAACGAAGTCGGAGTGTCTGCACGGACCATGAAGATTCCAAAGCTCGACAGTGACTACTTTGACGACGAAACGACGTAAAACACCGTGGCTGAGTGGCCCCAATGTTCACGCATCGTAGCGCCAATCGACAGGTTTCGAGACGGTCGGACCAGCCGTAGTTAGCACGGGCACTCCCCGATAGCAGCATATCCAGGGCAGCCTTGAGTTGAAGCGGGGATTGGCCGGGTGACGGAGCTGGCTCTCCGGTCATCCCGGCACACCGAACAGACCAAGCTGTTTATCATTTAGGCACTTCCCCAGCCAAGGATGTCGACGCGGGTGCGGGTGGCCGGGCGGGACGGCGCGGGATAAGATGGAGGCATGGAACCGATTGTCACCCGCAATCCGAGGGTCATGCACGGCGCGCCCTGTTTCGCTGGGACGCGCGTCACGGTGCAGACCTTTTTCGACCACCTGGAGGCGGGCTATACGCTCGACGGATTCCTCGAACAGTTCCCCACGGTTCGCCGGGAGCAAGTCGTCAGCCTGCTCGGCGTGCTGAGGGAAGGCGCGGTCCGCGAGGCGGTGCAGGCGTGAAGCTGCTGCTCGACGAGAACCTGCCGCACCAGATGCGGCTGGAGTTGCCGGGGCACGACGTATTCACCACGGCATACATGGGGTGGGCCGGCGTCGAAAACGGCGAACTTCTCCGACTGGCGGCCGCCGCAGGGTTCGAGGCAGTGGTGACGAGCGACCGCGGCCTTGAGTACCAACAGAACCTGGACGAATTGCCACTGGCGGTCGTCGTGGTACTTGCAGCCGCGAATACGATCGAGACGATCCGCCCGGCCTATCCCGAGTTGCTCGCTGTCCTGGCACGCCTTCGCCCGCGGGAGTTCGCCAAGGTGTCCGTGCTTTGAAGCGAATGAACGGGGACACAGCCTTATTGCATCGAGTTCTCCACTTAGTGCTGTGTCCCCGGCGTTCCGCCTCCCGGCGTTCCGCCTCACCTTCGCCCGCGGGAGTTCGCCAAGGTGTCCGTGCTTTGAAGCGAATGAACGGGGACACAGCCTTGTTGCATCGAGTTCTCCACTTAGTGCTGTGTCCCCGGCGTTCCGCCTCTTAGTGCTGTGTCCCCGGCGTTCCACCTGAACATCGAATCGGACCTGCCGCTCCAACGGCTGGATCAAGACCTGACTCCGCCGGTCAGGCCGCCGGGCGTCAATCGTCAAATCCAGATCTTCGTGCGCAATATCGAACCCACACGGGCGAATGCTTTTTATGAGCACCGACAACCCTGGCTTCGCCCGACGATTCGACCTGGACGCCCTGCGGGCCGGTGCCATGTTGCTGGGGATCGTCCTGCACGCTTCACTTTCGTTCTTCCCGTCATTCTGGATGGTCGCCGATTGCCGGCAGGATCCGGTCTTCGGAATTGTGTTCTCGGCCATCCACGGTTTCCGAATGCCGTTGTTCTTTGTCATGTGCGGCTTCTTTAGCGCGATGCTGCTTCAGCGGCGCGGCCGCAGGTCGCTCATCAACCACCGGTTCCAGCGGGTGCTCCTTCCATTGCTGCTGGGGATGGTCACCATCGTCCCGGCCACAACCTGGATTTCCGGGGTCGCGATTTCGTCCGCCTCCGGCAAGTCCGGCGGCGCGGCCCAGATCGAGGGAGCGTCGAATATCTGGGCGGCCGCGCAAATGGGCCACCTCGAGGCCATCGAGCAGTACCTGGCGAGTGGGACGGCGGTGGACGGCGTGGATCCCGAACACGGCGGGACGCCGTTGCAATGGGCGGCGGTCAGCGGTCGGGCAGAGGCCATCGAGCTGCTTATCGGTCGGGGAGCGGACGTGAACGCAGTTGTTCCGGACGGCGGAACGGCCCTGCACGCGGCGGCCTTCATGGGCCATCAAAAAGCTGTCGATGTGCTGCTGCGGAACGGCGCGAAGGTCAACGCGAAGAACATTCGCGGCGAAACACCGCTGGATGGCGCAGTCCTTGACGAGGAGACGACACGCTACTTCGCGTCCCTCCTCGAACTGGAACTGAACGAGGACGAGCTGGGACGCCGCAAGACAGCGATCACGCAGTCACTGCGCGAACACGGGGCGACAGGGGGGAGCAAGTCGGGCCTCGCGGCCGTGTTGATGCAAATGCCCCTCTTCAGCCACCTCTGGTTCCTTTGGTTCCTCTGGTGGCTGGTTGTCGGCCATGCGGCCGTCTCCGTCGTCGGCGAGTGGATGCCGCCGTTCCGCCTGCCCCGATGGCTGTTCGAGTCGCCTGCCCTGTACCTCTGGCTCGTGCCCGCCACGATGATCCCCCAATCGTTCATGGGAGATGGTGGCGCGTCTCCCATCTTCGGGCCGGATTCCTCGACCGGCATCCTGCCAATCCCGCACGTCCTGGCCTACTACGCGATCTTCTTTGGCTTCGGAGTGGTCCATTACGGGTTCGACGACCGGTCAAGTCCTGTCGGCGAGCGATGGTGGCTCCCGCTGTCGATCGGGCTCCTGGTTGTTCTTCCGTTGGGGATGGCCCTCACCGGGGGATGGTCCGGATCTCCGGGCATTGAGCTCGGACCGCTGCCGCGGCGGATCCTCACGATCTTCCTGCAAGCGGCTTTCCCCTGGCTCATGACGTTCGGACTCATGGGATTGTTCCGGCGAATCTGCTCGCAGGAGAGTCCGGCGATGCGGTACCTGTCTGACTCGGCCTACTGGCTCTATTTGGCACACCTGCCACTGATCATCGCTGCTCAATACGTCGTACGAGACTGGCCAATCCCGGCACTCGCGAAGTTTACGCTCATCGTCGTTGTCGTGACCACGTTCCTGTTGTGGACCTATCAGGTACTGGTCCGCTACTCGTGGCTGGGGCGTTTCTTGAACGGGCCACGCACCCGTCCGGTACAGGCTGGCTCGCCCCCAGTCAACGCTTGAAACAGATGAACGGGGAACGGGCTGGCACAAGTGCAAAGGCTCGGCGCGGCGGGATGCGTGGTGGTCGGCGAGCCGGGGTACTACAGCCGGTTCGGCTTTGCTCGACGATCGGAGTTGACGTATTCGGGTGTGGCGCCCGAGTGTTTTCAGGCCTTGGCCTTTGGGCCGCTCTTCGTCCAGGGCATGGTGACGTACCATGACGCGTTCGGGGCTCAGGGCTGAATTGCCATGTTGGCGCGGGGCAGCAGGGACTTCTGCTCCGCGAGGCATCCTGGCCGGCGAGCTTTGTTAATCAACGTTGGGGGGATGCACATGGGGAAAAGCAAACGAACCGGATTGAGCGCGCGGAGCGACTGGCCGGTCAGGCTTTCAACGGGAGTCGGAGGCGCTGCCGCCGGTACGATCGCGCTGCTGTTGCGCCCCGACATGGGCGGGTTCTGGCAGGGGTTGATTGCCTACATGGCCGTGCTTTTGGTCGGGATGGTGGCAGGGAATCTCGTCGGCCGCTTGTTGTTCCGGCCACCGTCCGGCGGCCCGCCGAACTAGCTGCTCCTTGTGAGACTGAATCCATGGACGCTTTGCACCAGGCCTATGTCGCCTTCACCGAGAACTGGTGGCTCGTTTCGTTTGCCGTTTCCTGCGGGCTTGCGCTGGTGCTCTTGCTCAAACAGGTTCCGCTGTCGACCGCGATTGTGACGTTGGCCCTCAGCGGCGTGTTGACCATTGGCTGGCTGATCCTCGATCTGGCCCTTTATCCCGGCAGCCACAATCTGTTGCCTTTCGAGGCGGCGCTCAAGCTGGTTCTTGTCGGACCGCTGGCCGCCTCCTTGCTGTACAAAGTGCTGCGCGGGCAATCACCAACGTAGAAGCCGAGGACGGAGCGTAATCAAAGATGGACGAACACCCGGTAATCAGTCTGGTTCGGGCCAAAGTGCCGGCACCAGGCCAACCGTTTACGATCATCGCCGAGCTGGAAGCGCAGGCTGGCCGGGGTGACCAGGTCGCGGCAGCTGTTGCGGCTTCCGGAGCGGTCAGCTTGACGCGGCTGGAGCCCGGCTGCATGGCTTACGAGATCAGTCGCGACGCAGACGCCCCCGACCGGTTCGTGGCCTGTGAATCCTAACGCGATCTGGAAGCGTTGCAGCTCCACCTCGCGACGGCCCACTTCGCCGCTGTGGGTGCGGCTCTGGGAGGATTGCTCGCCGGGGCACCGGCGATTCGGGTCCTGATTCCCGTGCCAGGAGAGCGTTGAGCTGGTCCAGGGAACGGCTGGAAAAGATCGTCAGCCGGTCCGTTGCCGAAACAGGCGGATTCCTGGCTTTGTTTTTTTCCGGTCACGCCCTTGGCGCTACCTTGTCGGACCGTTCGTTGCTGCGCATGATGCGACCTTCCGGTTCCTCGTCGTTTGATGAAGCAAAGCCCGTCCCATGCCCGCATCCAGCTCTGTCAATTCTGTGGCCCGGCCGCTCAAACTTCACAATGCAATGTGGCCGGGGCTGGTCGGCAAGGGGGGCGAAGGGGCAGAGCCGCCGATTGATCTGGAGACAATGCTTCGAATGACGGCGGCGGCGGAGGTCGGTGGAGAAAAGTTCGATGGTGTCGACCTGTTCCTCTACGACCCGCATACGAACATTGACGCCAGCGATGGGGAATTGCAGCGAATCGCGGACCTGATCGGTTCATTTGGCTTCGCGGTTGGTTCGGTCGTCGCTCCGGTCTGGTTCGACGCGGCGGCGATGGGGACGGCCGCCCAGCGTGACAACTTTGTGACGGCAGTCGACAAAGCTTGCCGGATTGCCCGCTGGTTCGACGAAGCCGGCTTGCGGAAGTACGGTATCGTGAGGATCGATTCGGCGTCCGGCGTCGCGGGCTGGCTGGAAAACCCGGTTGAGAACCAGAAACAGATCGCCGCGACGTTTCGCCGGGCGGCGGCGGTGGCGGCCGGACACGGCCAGCGACTGGCAGCGGAAGGAGAGATTTGTTGGGGAGGGATGCACGGCTGGCGATCGATGCTCGAGCTGCTCGAGCTGGTCGACCGGCCGGGTCAGGTCGGCTTTCAGGCCGACCTCGCGCACACCTACCTTTACCTGCTGGGGTGTAACGCGCCCGAGCAGCGGTTGCTGGACGATGGTTATTCACCCGAGGACTTCCGCGAAGCCTACCGGATGCTGACTGACGCGCTGCGGCCGTGGACGATTGATTTCCACGTCGCCCAGAACGACGGGACGGTTCACGGGAGTGGCACGCACGACAAAACCGGTCGACATTGTCCGGCTGACGATCCCAGCGGCAAGCTGGACGTGATCGCCTGTTCGCGCTACTGGCTGAAGGACTGCGGCGGAACACGCGGGATCCGGCACATCTGCTGGGACGGCTGCATGTTCCCGAATGCGACGCTGATGAAACCGGAGACCTGGAATCACGTCCTCGCACTGATGATGGCAGTGAGGGATACCGCGGCGACGGCGAGTCATGCTGCGGTGTGAAGTGGGACAGGCTTCCAGCCTGTCAGAAGGCAACGAGATGAACGAGTTTACCTCGTTCCACGGCTCCCGCCGTGGAACGGGATGACCCGAGGCTCCGCCTCGCAAGGAGATTGCGATCTGGGCGTACCGGGCAGTTTATGCGGACGGTCAGGCAGAGCCTTTGGTCAGTGCATTCCGCGGCGGGAGCCGCGGAACGAGTATTCAAAAAATCCGAACTGAAACAGAGAGGACCCTGGAAACATGGCGGAATACCGGATCGGCATGATTGGCTGTGGCTTCATGGGTCGGGCTCATTCCAACGCCTGGAAACAGGTGAGCCAGTTCTTTCCAGTGCCGCGACGTCCGGTCCTGAAAGCCGTTTGTGCCCGCGACCCGGCGGCGACGAAGGACTTTGCCGACACTTGGGGCTATGAGTCGATCGAGACTGACTGGCGGAGCCTGATCCGGCGGCCCGACATCGACGCCGTCGATATCTGCGTTCCCAACGACCTGCATCACGACATCGCGATCGCGGCCGCAGAAGCCGGCAAGGCCGTCCTGTGCGAAAAGCCGTTGGCGATGGATTCGGTCCAGGGCGAAGCCATGTGCATCGCCGTTGAAAAAGCCGGCGTGCCGAACATGGTCTGGTACAACTACCGCCGCGTGCCGGCTGTGTCCCTGGCCCGCAAGCTGATTGAAGAGGGCCGCCTCGGTCGAATCTACCACTACCGGGCCAACTTTCTTCAGGACTGGACGATCTCGGCCGACGTGCCACAGGGCGGGCGGGGTTTGTGGCGGCTGGCAGTTGAGGCCGCTGGCTCAGGCGTGACCGGCGACTTGCTCGCCCATTGCATCGACACGGCCCTCTGGCTGAACGGACCGATTCGCGACGTGACGGCGATGACGGAGACATTTGTCAAGGAACGCCAACACGCCGTTACGGGAAAGGTCGAACCGGTCGGGATCGACGATGCCTGCGCTTTCATGTGCCACTTCGACAATGGCTCGCTGGGGCTGTTTGAATCGACCCGTTACGCCCGTGGACACAAGGCGCTCTATACGTTCGAGATCAATGGCGAACACGCCTCCCTCCGCTGGGACCTGCACGACCTGCACCGGCTGGAGTATTTCGAGCACCGGGACGAGAGCGGCTTGCGCGGCTGGCGGAGCATTCACGTCACCGACCACGGTGGGGGACATCCCTACATGAGCCACTGGTGGGTACCCGGCCTGCAGATCGGCTACGAGGCCAGCTTCGTCCATCAGGTCGCCGACTTTCTTGCCAGCCTCGAACAAGGCAATTTCAGCGGGCCGAGTTTTCGCGACGCCCTCGTCACCCAGCGCGTTTGCGACGCGGTTCTGAAGAGTGCGGCAGAACGGGTATGGAAGACTGTTTAACCGGCTCAATCAATCGCCACACAGAACCAGCAAGTTGCCTACCCGCGAATCGCCAATCCTGATCGGCCGAGCTCAATGAACTTCGAGTCATTGAACAGCTGCACCAATTCCTGAAGAAGGGGTTCGACGATCAGTCTGAGTTCATGGTTTTGGATATTGCCTGTTGAAACCAGCAACAACCGCGATGGTCGCCCCTGAATCAAATGTGAATCGACAAAATCAGCGTCCTTGGTGACCACCACACGGCCTTCCAGATCTGCTGTCAAGACAATCTGGTCGTCCGTGGATCGGTTGCCGGCCGCAAGGTCCATTACATGTCTGGCGTCGATGCCGGCGGCGCCAAGCCACGGGATCATCTTGCGTGGCAACTGAGCATCGACGAGAACCTTCATGGCTTAAAGGTCTGGAGCCGCCGGGTTCTCGAAAGCTCGGCTGCAAACGCAAGGGCAGCCAAAAGGTCCTCGCGTTCAAGGTCTTCATAGTCCGCCAAAACCTGCTCGATTGACATCCCGGAGCTGAGCAAGTCGAGAAGCATCTCAACGGGATATCGCAAACCCCTGATGCAGGGCTTCCCGTGGCAAATCGACGGGTCAATCGTCACGCGTGCAAGCAGGTCGTTCATGCTTCAAGTATAGACCGTCGGCTGAAATCGGACCAAATCCATGTTTCCCGGACCAAAGCAAGAGCCTGTCCGAATAGGGGTCTGACCCTCTCCACGAATGGGCCCCAAAGTGGCAATTGTCCGGCTTTCGTTAAGATCTCGAAGTAGCGAAGACAACCTTGCAAAGGGTCTGACCCCTTTTCGGAAAGGCTCTAACACCTTGAGGCCCGCTAGCATGCCTTCCATTGCGGCGCTTGACCGCATTTCCTACAAGCCTTCCGGCCGCCGGGCAGATGGCTCGCGGTCTGCGCTGGACCGGTGTTCCGGAACTGGAAGGCCCGCACATGAACTCGACTGTTCTCCGCCAGCTGGCTTGCTGCCTCCGCGACTGGGTGGCGTTCTGCACTTTGGCCGGGTTGCCAGGACCCTTGTTGGCCCAGGAGTTTCCGCTCCAGGCGATGGTCCTGCGCGATAGTGCAATGGTCTACAGCGGACCGGGCGAGATGCATTACGGCACAGCCGAGCTCGCGCAGGGGACGCTGGTTGAAGTCTGGCGCTTTGATCCGGGCGACTGGTGCGCGATCCGGCCCGACGAAGGCAGCTTTTGCCTCGTCCCTGAATCGGGTGTCGAAAGCCGGGGCGACGGTCTTGGCCGCGTGGTCGAAGATGGTCTCCAGGTTTGGGTCGGCACGCGGCTCGGCCCGGTCGACAAGCCGCTTTGGCAAGTCAAGCTCGAACGCGGCGAACAGGTCAGCATCCTGGGACGCAGCAATTGGCCCCGTCCGGAGGGATCTCCCACGACCTGGCTCCAGATCGCTCCCCCTGCCGGTGAGTTTCGCTGGATGAAGCGGAGCGATTTGCAGCTGCCGGATGAAAAAACTTCGCTGCCAGTTCAACGCAACCGGGTTGCACCACGCCAACGCGATATCGAGCGAGCTGGTTTTGATCAGGACCTGCCCGTCCAGGATTCGGCGGGCCAGCTCGATGATCCGTTTGCCGGGCTCGATCTGGGCCGGCTGGCGGCCGCGGCGGCTGAGCCTGTTTCCGGTCCGGCTAACCGGGAAGCAGCCCTGCCGCCCGGTCATCTGACTCCCCGCGATGCCGGCTGGCGGCCGGCTCGCAAGCCCTTCCAGCTTTCGCCTGAACGTGTATCGATTGCGTCGACTGGAATGCAGAACGATGCCAGTCCGGCTGGAAGCTGGAATCCTGCCGCCAGTCTGTCCTCGGCATCGGCCGCAGGTCTCTCCGCTTCGCCACCAGGCCTCGCCAGCCTCCCCATTGACCGCTTTGCCGACCAGCAAGCCGCTACACAACCGACGTTTGCCGGCGAGCGACTGGTTCCAACTCTCGCCGAACTTGACCTGCAAATCTCGGCCGAGATCGTCAAGCCTGCCGAGTACTGGGACCTCGACCGCCTTGCGAGCGATATCGTCCGGGCCCAGGCGACTGCGGCGACTGACCTCGAACGCGACCAGGCCGGGCGACTGGTCCGCAAGATCGACCAGCTACGGCTCACCCGCACCAGCCTGCTTGGCACGCGCGACACGGCGACGGTTCCTGCCATCGCCAGTCCCGGCCGGCCGGTAGGCTCAGGAATTGACACATCAGTGGAGCTGGGGGCGACCTATGACGCCCATGGCTGGCTGAACGAACTGGTCCAGCAGAACGGCAGCACCGGCTCAACCTACGTCCTTCAGGACGAAACCGGCCGAATCACCCATCACATCGGTGCCGAGCCGGGACTGAATCTGCACCGCTATCTCAAACAGCGAATCGGGATCGTCGGAAACCGCGGATACAACCAGCGGCTCAAGCTGAGCCATGTCACGGCCGAACGGGTGGTGGTGCTGGAGAGCAATCCGATGACGACGGCGAGCCGGTTTTAGGTGGCTGACGGGGAGGCGAAAAAGGCAGTCGAGAACGAAATCGAGTACGAGTACGAGTACTTCAGGCTGAATTGCCCGTACAAACGGTTACCGGCACCGTTCAGGCCGGAATCCCTCGTACTCAGTCCCGGCGCGCCGGGACGGTACTCGTACTCGATTCCCCCTCTTCTCTTCTTCCTCCCCCCCATTTGACGGTTTTTCTCCCTCCGGTTACGCTGTTCGGTTCGCCGGTGGCCAGACCGCCGACTATCCCTCCGTCAGCCCGGTCGCGTGTCATGAAAGACGATATCCATCCCGATTACCGCCCGGTTATCTTCAAGGACAAATCGGCCGATTTCGCGATCCTGACCCGGTCAACGATCAAGACGAACGAAAAGCTTAAATGGGACGATGGGATTGAGTATCCGGTCGTTTACGTCGACATCTCCAGTGCTTCGCACCCCTTCTACACTGGCCGCCAGCAGTTCGTCGACTCGATGGGCCGCGTGGAAAAGTTCCGCAAGAAGTTCGGCGAAAAATACGAAGCGCCAAAGCCCAAACCGGTCGCGAAAAAGAAGAAGTAGCAGGCTTCGGCTGGGTAAACCAAAGGCGTTGGCCCGTTGGTGCCTGTTTTGATGGTAACAGGCTTTTTCGCGCCTGCTACTTTGAATTGCAATGCCTTAGGTTCGGCTTGGTCCAGCTTTGGGGACGCGCGCCTCAGCGTCTTCCAGTACATCGAAACGTTCTACAACCAGCGCAGCCACCAGACTCTCCACTACCTCACCCCAATCCAGTTTGAGGCTGTAAACCAACAAGCCAACGCAGCCTAATTCTGGCCCCCGCCACAGTCCGAATGTCCTGGGCTACCGCACAACATCAAAGTTCTGCCGGTCCTTTATTTGTCTGCCTTTTTTTTGTCCGAGAGTCTGCCTGCCCGCCTTTCGTAACCGCTTTCCGCCTCAGGCTTGAACGCCTTTTCTCCGTTGAACGGGTTTAGCATCAGTCGAGTTCATCGACCCATTCGGTCGAGTGTCGATCCGTGATTTGATCGAGCACGCCGCCGCACCAGTTTGCGAAATACCAGTCGCGACCCGCTGAACCGGTAAGTCTGTCAAAGTCTCCGTCGTCATGCACTGTCTGGCTGGTCAGCCGCACGGAACCATTGAGTCCGCCGCCGACCCGGAGTTTGTTGACCCGGCTTTCGTATGTCGAATCGGTGCGGGACCACTCGGCCAGAATCGCGCACAGCGCCGCGAGGTTGGTGTCGTGGTTCGTCCAGCCGGCAATCAGCAGGTCGTCGCCACCATTGCCGACAAGAGTGTCAGCACCGTCTCCGCCAATGAGAACGTCGGCACCCTGGCTGCCGATCAGATTGTCGCAGCCGTTTCCACCGACGAGCATGTTGGACCCATTGCCGCCCTTGAGCCGGTCGTTGCCGGCCTCGCCAAACAGGAAAGCCCGTTTGGTGAGGGTGCTGGCAAGTTCGATGTCATCGTTGCCGTTCTTGCCGTAGACGATAACTTCCTGAAAGCTCGCGAGTGTGAACGGCCCGTAGCTCTGCCCGTTGATCAGCACGTTGACGGCGCTGGTTCCCTGCGCCACCACGCGAATCGTGTCATTGCCGGAAGTACCGTTGATGATCAAGGCTGGGCCACAACAGCCGGACCCGATGACCACCGGGGACGTTCCCGCGGAGTCATCATTCTGGATCGTGCCCGTGCCCGATGTCTGACCGCCGGCGTTGCTGACCGTCGTCAGGTCGGAAGCAGTTGCAGTGATTGTGAGAGTCTCGTTTGACTCCACAGTCGTGTCTTCGATCACCGAAACGAGGATCGTGGCCTGGGTCTGTCCGGCGGGAATCACAAAAGTGATGCCATCGGCACTCACGAAATCCGTCCCCTCGGTCGCCGTGCCACTGGTCGTGTTGATCGTCCCCGAGACATCGACGCCGGAAACTGCCGACAGCGTGATGGTGAAGGGCACCTTGCGGTCATCCGCCGTCACGTTCCCTTCGAGCACGGAATTGGTCGTGCTGAAGGACATCGTCGGTGCCAGGTCGTCGTTCTGGATCGTCCCCAAACCCTGTCCATCTGCAGGCGTCGCGCCAGTCGGACTGGACAGATTGACGAAGAAGCTCTCGTTCCGTTCAAACTTGCTGTCGCCAGCGACATTGACAGTCACCGTCTGGGTCAGCGGACCGTTCGGAACGAAGGTCAGCACCAGACTGGCGATCGCCGAGTAGTCGTTGTCAGCGGTGGTTGCCGGGTTCGTCGAGCCGTTGGCCGTGTTGACTGTGACCGTCACGTTGGACGATGGATTGGCGGAAAGCGTGACCGTGAAGGTAAACGCTGTGAGCCCGCTGACCCCTTCATTCTGGGACACATCGTTGACTGTGAGCGTGGGCAGGGTATCGTCGTTCAGAATCGTGCCTGTGCCGCTTGCTGTACCACCGCTGTTGCTCACCGAGGAAGGATCGGACATCGTGGCCTGGATCGTGAACTGCTCGTTCGGCTCGAAAGTCATGTCTTCGATCACCGAAACCAGGATCGTGGCCTGAAGCTGCCCGGCAGGGATCACGAAAGCGACTCCGTCGGCCGTCTCGAAATCGGTTCCTTCGGCCGCCGTGCCGCCAGTCGTGTTGATCGTCCCTGTCACATCGACGCCGGAGACCGCGGACAGTGTGACCGTGAAGGGCACCTTGCGGTCATCGGCCGCCACATTCCCTTCCAGTACGGAGTTGGTCGTGCTGAAGGACAGGGTGGGTGCCAGATCGTCGTTCTCGATCGTCCCCAAACCCTGGCCATCGGCGAGCGTCGCGCCGGTCGGGCTGGACAGGTTGACAAAGAAAGTCTCGTCCCGTTCAAACTTTCCGTCGCCCGCGACATCGACCGTCACGGTCTGAGTCAGTGGACCATTCGGAACGAACGTCAACAGCAGACCGCTGATCGCCGAATAATCACCGTCGGCGGTGGTGGCTGGATTAATCGTGCCGTTGGCCGTGTCAACCATGACCGTCACGTTCGACGATGGATTGGCGGAAAGCGTAACCGTGAAGGTATACGCCGTGGTCCCGCTGACGCCTTCGCTCAGCGAGATGTCATCGATGCTCAGCGTGGGTGGACTGTCATCGTTCTCAATCGTGCCAGTGCCCGCAGCTGACCCACCACTGTTGCTCACCGTTGACGGATCGGAGGCGGCGGCGTCGATGGAGAACTGCTCGTCCGGCTCGTAAGTCGTGTCTTCGATCACCGAAACCAGGATCGTGGCCTGAAGC
>JANOFL010000200.1:0-7751 GCA_031405895.1 Planctomycetota bacterium | reverse complement strand
CTACCAACTGAGCTACAGGGGAATGTGGTGATGTGCAAACGCCTGGTGGTTGACCTGCGGCCCAGCGGTTAATCCCGGCGCGCCGGGACTCGCTCTACCAACTGAGCTACAGGGGAATGTGGTGATGTGCAAACGCCTGGTGGTTGACCTGCGGCCCAGCGGTTAATCCCGGCGCGCCGGGACTCGCTCTATCAACTGAGCTACAGGGGAATATGGTTGATTGCCGCGGACGCCAAAGCCGGATGGGCTGGGGCCGGACCGTCACGTTGGACTGGGCAATCTAGCGCAGATTTTCGCAGGAAGCAAGGGCTTTTGGACGGGTGAGACGGCGTCTACCGGCGTTTTTCAGCACCGCTGTGAACGTAACCAGTGGACCCATTCGACCGCAATTTGGTTCGCTGTTGGGCGGGAGCGGCCTCCGGGCGTCGACGCTTTTGCGCGCCGGCGGGTAAACTGGCTGGGTTCCCGCAGGCTGTCCCGACAGAGTCGCATTTCCGATTTGCTCCACGCCATGGAAGACCCCGTCCTCCCGCCCGCCGCCCCGAATTCCGACACGCCGCTGGTGGGTGTGATCATGGGGAGCAAGTCGGACTGGGAGACGATGCACGAAGCCCACCAGGTGCTGTTGCAGTTCGACGTGCCGCATGAGTGCCGGGTCGTGTCGGCCCACCGGACTCCGGAATGGATGTGCGAATACGCGCGGGGGGCGGCCGAACGGGGCTTGCGGGTGATCGTCGCCGGGGCGGGGGGCGCGGCGCACTTGCCGGGGATGGTCGCCAGCCAGTCGCGGCTGCCGGTTTTCGGCGTGCCCGTGCAAAGTCGTTCACTGAACGGGATCGACTCGCTGCTTTCAATCGTCCAGATGCCGGGTGGCGTGCCGGTGGGAACGCTTGCCATCGGGCGGGCCGGGGCGCGAAACGCGGCGCTGCTGGCGATCCGGGTCCTCGCGCTCAACGATACCAGGCTCGCCGACGCGCTCGATGAATTCCAGCGCCGCCAGGCGCGGGCCGTGCTGGAGGACTCGGGGCTGTGAGCAAGTCGCGCGACGCCAGTGCCATCGGGACGGTTTTGCCTGCAGCGGGCCAGCGCGGATTTGATACTTTGGCCGAGGCGATTCTGCCGGGGCAGACGGTGGGCATTCTGGGCGGCGGGCAGTTGGGGCGGATGCTGGCGATGGTCGCGCGGCGGAGCGGCTATCGCGTGCATGTGCTGGCCGACGAAGCCGGCTCGCCCGCCAGTCACTTCGCGCACAAGACCGTGGTTGCGGCCGACAACGACCGGGCCGCGTGGTGCCACTTCGCCGAGACCTGCGATGTCGTGACGATGGAGTTCGAGAACCTGCCGGCTTTGCGGGTCGAGGAAATCTGCGAACTGGTTCCCGTGCGGCCGGGTTTGCTGGTCCTGGAAACGGCCCAGAACCGGGCGGCGGAGAAGACGTTTCTCGCGGCCTGCGGACTGCCCCTGCCGAAATTCGGCTTGATCAGCCACGACGGCGATATCGCGCGGGTCTGGGACGAAGTCGCTGTGCCGGCCGCCGTTTTGAAGACAGCGGGCGGTGGTTATGACGGCAAGGGCCAGGCTGTCGTGCACTCGGCTCACGAGCTGGAGCACGCCTGGCAACGACTGGGCCGACTGCCTTGCACACTGGAGCAGCTGGTCGACCTCGAGTGCGAAATCTCGGTCCTCGTCGCGCGCGACTGGCGGGGCGAAACGGTGACCTACGGCCCGCTGCTGAACCAGCACGCCCACCACATTCTCGACCTGACGGTTTGCCCGGCTGGCGTCGACGAGGCGGTTGAGTCGGCGGCCTGTGCGTTCGCGGTCAGGGTGGCGCAGCGGCTGGAGCTGGTCGGCCTGGTTTGCGTCGAGTTCTTCGTGACTCGCGCTGGTCAAGTGCTGGTCAACGAGATTGCGCCCCGGGCACACAACTCGGGGCACCTGACGATTGAAGCCTTTGCCTGCAGCCAGTTCGAGCAGCAGCTCCGCTGCGTTTGTGGCTTGCCGGTCGCGCCCGCGACACCGGTTCGCCCCGCGGCGATGGTCAACTTGCTGGGCGATCTCTGGGCGGGCGGCGAACCGATGTGGGAGCGACTGGCGGAATTTCCGTCGTGTTACCTGCATCTCTACGACAAGCATCCACCCCGTCCGGGGCGGAAAATGGGGCACATCACGGTCTGTGCGGACAGCTCCTCGCTCGCCAGGGAACTGGCGCTGGCGGCACGAAAAGCCATCGTGCGGGCGTAAAAAGGCGGCGGTTTGGAGCGGAAGCCCGCTGTCGGTATACTGGAGAAAATTCCAGTTTAGTGGAAACCATGGCCGGTCGCTGGTCCGTGTAAAAGCGCCCGAGCCAACCGGGTTTTCGCAGCACAGAAATACAACGACGATTCAGGTTTTGCATGTCGCTATCCGAATTCTTCGCGCCGGGCCGGCTGGGGCTTTCGTACGAGCTGTTTCCGCCGAAGACGGCAAAGGGTGAAGGCAACTTGGTCGAGCAGGTCGGGCAGCTTTTGCAATTCGCGCCGGACTTCATCACCTGCACCTACGGAGCTGGCGGTTCCACGCGGCAGAAGACGCTGGAGATTCTCGGCCGGGTCCAGCAGCTGGCCGGTTTGCCCGTGGCTTCGCATTTGACGGTCGTCGGCAGCACGGTCGATGAGCTGCGACAGTACCTCGAATTGGCGGCGCGGCAGGGGGTGGACTACATCGTGGCCTTGCGCGGAGACCCTCCGGCCGGCTCGGTCAGTTTTGAAGCGGTGGACGGTGGCCTGCGCTATGCGAACGAGCTGGTCGAGCTTGTGCGGCGCGAGTTCCCGGGTTTTGGTGTACTGGTCGCTGGTTATCCCGAGACGCACCGCGAGGCCCCCAGTCCCGAAGCCGACCTGCAAAACCTCAGGCACAAGGCCGACGCCGGGGCCGATGCAATCGTGACCCAGCTGTTCTACAATAACGCCGACTTCTTCCGGTTCGTCGAGCGTTGTCGGGGAGCCGGCATCCGTGTGCCAATCGTGCCTGGCATCCTGCCGGTCACGAGCCTGCAGCAGATCCAGCGGATCACGGCACTCTGCGGAGCGCGGTTGCCGGACCGGTTTGTTGCCCGGCTGGGTGAGCGCCCGGAGCCCGAATGGCAGTTTGACGTCGGCGTGGAATGGGCGACCCGCCAGTGCGAAGAGCTGATCGAAGGGGGCGTGCCCGGGATCCACTTTTATGTGCTCAACCAGTCGCCAGCCACGATCCGGATTTTGACCAACCTCAACGCCGCAGCCTTGCGGGGAGCATGAACGTGATGAATGTCAGCCTGAATCGCGTCCGCCTGACCGGTCTGGCCTGGGCACTGCTCGCCATCGCGGGTTCCGGCTGGTTACCGGCTCAGGAAGCCGTAACGGGTGAAGCAGCTCCAGCTGCGGCCCAGGACCCGGCGACGGCTGAGGAAATGAAGGACTTGCCAGCCAACCGGCAAAGAGCGATCGATTTTCTCGTCAAGGAACTGATGGAACTTTCGGTCGGCGAACTGGCCAGTAACGCCGACGCGAAAGCCGTCTATCAGGAAGCCGCGGCGGCCCTGGTCGACAAAGACGCCAACGCGGCGCGCGAATTGCTGGCCCCGGCGGCGGAAAAATTCCCGATGATGCCGCCCGCCGATTTGCTGGTCGCGGCGATGCTCTATGCCGGCGGCAATCCGGCGGCCGGAATGGAATTCCTGGAAAAGGCCGCCAAGGCCGCCTCCGGCAATCCGCTGGTCTACACGTCGTTCGCCCGGATTGCCCTCGCCCAGTCACGACGGACCGATGCTCGCGTGTTGCTGGAAAAAGCCAGCCGCGTCGCCGGCGAAAGCACCTGGCCCGAAGCCCAGCAGCAGCAGTTCCAGTCCGCGGTACTCGACGCCACCGCCGACCTGGCCCTGATCGAGGACGATCGCGTTGCAGCCCGGACCGCGCTCGAAACGCTTCTCGCCAATGAACAGCTGAAAGCGAACGCCGAACTGCGGCTGGCCGAAGTCAGTTTTCGCGAGGAAAAGCTCGACGAAGCGCTGCAACATCTTGAAAAATACGGTGCCCTGACGCCCGAAGCGCTGGCTCCGGAAATCCTGCTGGCCGGGCTGTTCCAGCGGACGGGCAAGGCCGAACAGGTCGGCGAGTGGGTGGAAAAAGCCTACGCCAAATACCCCGACCAGATTCCCGTCCTGACCGAGTACGCCGGCTGGAAAGTTTCCCAGGAAGAGTTCGACGACGCCAACCTCGCGCTGGCGAAAATCGAACAGCTGGCCGGCAACATGCCGCGCGCGATGCTGCTCAAGGGCAAGATCGCCTTCGCCCAGCAGTCCTATGAGCTGGCCGAAAGCCGTTTTGCCGAACTGCACAAGCTGGAGCCGGAGAATCCCGAGATCGGCAATCTCTGGGCGATGTCGCTGGCCGAAAGTTCGTCGGCCGACAAGCTGGCTCTGGCCCTCGAAACGGCCCAGCAGAACCTGCAGCGGCAGCCGCAGAATGCCTACGCCGCCGTGATCCTCGGCTGGGTCTATTTCCAGCAGAAGAACTACGAACAGGCCAACCTCTGGTTCAGTCGCGCGGCCCAGACACCGAACCTGCCGCCCGAAGCGGGCTACTACTTCGCCCGCTTCCTGCAGCACATCGGCAAGAAAGAAGACGCCATCAAGCTGCTGGAAACCGCGCTGACCTCGACCAACCTCTTCCTCTACCGCAACGCGGCGATCGCGCTGCAAGGCGAACTGGGCGCGGGCGGCGGATCGCTCGTCGCGCCAGGCGGAGACTGAACCGGTGGTGCCGGGCTGGCTCCTCGCAGCCGGGCTTCAATGTCGCTTGCAGTGTCGCCTTTAGCTCCCCCAAAGTCTTCGGGCGATGGATTCTGTTCCGGCTGTCCAGTCCTTTCGCGGAGCGAAAGGCGACCCTGAAGAAGACACCCGGACAAGCAACCTGAAGAATCAGGCTCTCAATGACTGATTCGATGTCGCGCTCGACAGCTGGCACGCCTAAACCGGCAACCGGCCTGGCCATTGGCGAATTGCCGGGGCCAGCTCCAGCCCCCGCAACCGGGCATCACTGGGTCGCCGATGTCTGCCTGCTCGCCACGACCCTGATCTGGGGCGTCAATATCCTGACGTTCAAGTACTCGATCGGGATTTTCGATCCGGTTGTGTTCAACGCCAGCCGGCTGGTCTTTTCGTGGCTGGCCCTGCTGGTTTGTGTCTGGCTGGAAAGCCGCTGGCGGAATGCTCCGCTCTGGCCCCGTTCGGCAGCCGGGCAGCCCATTCGCTGGAGCAGTGTGGCCCTGTTTTCGGCTCTGACTGGCGGGCTGTATCTCGTCCTCTACCTCAATGGCATCATGCGTACGACGGCGGGGAACACAGCCCTGCTGCTTTCGTCGATGCCGATGTGGACGGCCGTGTTCTCGTTTTTTCTGCTCCATGAGCGACTGCGGCCTGTCACGTGGGCGGGGCTGGCGATGACCCTCGCCGGAACGCTGACCGTTACGCTGGCTGGCGGCCGGGTCAGCTTCGCCAGCGAGCATTTTTTTGGCAACCTGTTGATGCTCGGCGCAGCGTTGACCTGGGCCGTGGGGACGGTGCTCAGCCGGCCGATCTTGCGGACAATGACACCTTTGCAGCTGACCTTCATCGCCAGCCTGCTGACGACGCCGCTGCACCTGCTCTGGATCCTGCCGCAACTCGGTTCGCTGGAGTTTGCCGGCTGGTCGGCTGGATCGCCGCTCCCGACCGCTGACCAGATCGCGTCTGGCGAAGCCCGCCTGACCGTCACGCCATGGCTGCTGCTGGCGATTTTATACAGCGGAGCACTCTCAACCGGCATAGCCTACGCGCTCTGGAATACTGGCGTCAAAATTCTGGGTGGCTCGCACGCGGCCGTTTATCAGAACGTGGTGACCCTCATCGCCGTGGTCGGCGGCTGGCTGTTTCTCGGCGAGGCACCGTTGCTGGCCCAGATCATCGGCGGCACCATCATCATCGCCGGACTGCTGCTGATGCGGCGGGGGCGAAAGTAGAACGCGCCGCTGGACTATCCGGCATTTACCCGTTTTGCTCGTTCCACGGCTTTACTCGTTCCACGGCTCCCGCCGTGGAATCCCGGCGCGCCGGGAACCAAAGGCTCCCGCCTTCGCGCCTTCCCCGTGTTCGTCGCCACCCGCCGGACAGAGCAGAGCTGGGCTGATAAAAAGTGAGCCTGAGGCGCTAGCCGAGAACGCTGATTCAACCATCGACTCACACACAAGGGAATCGGCTAGTACCGCAAACTGGAAGTCTTGTTCCACCAAGGCGGAAGTCAGCCGGGCTTTGCCAGTTTGCCTGGTTGACGATGGCAAAAACGCTCTTCCCCTGTTTGATGTGTGTTTTCTCACGACTCCACTCAACCAAGGGAAGAGCTATGAGCGGCAAGGCGGGGAAGATTGTTTTTGACAGAGGTAATGTACCAAATGCTGACGCGGGTGACCAAGTCAGCGACGGCCCCCAAGCGCATCGGTCAGCGTGCGCAGGTCATTCTGCTGGCGTACCACAGACAGCTCAACCGTCAGATCGCGCCCGCCGTTCCCTTGGAGCGGCATTCTGTTGGTCGCTGGCGGAGGCGGTGGCAGCAGTCGTTTAAGGCCTTGCTGGCCATCGAAATGAATGAATCCCGGGCGGCTTTGGAGCGCGCGACCATGGATGTGCTGAGCGACGCCCATCGGACTGGAGCACCGGGCAAGTTCACGGCCGAGCAGATCGTGCAGCTGGTCTCAACGGCCTGCGAATCGCCGCGTGACAGCGGGCGGCCGGTCGACGACTGGACGGGGCGTGAGTTGGTCGACGAGCTGCGGCAACGCGGGATCATCGACTCGATTTCCGTGTCGCGCGTCAACGACTTCTTGCGGGCGATGGACCTGCAGCCCCAACGGCGCAAGTGCTGGTGTTTCACCACCGAGAAAAACCAGGTGTTGTTTGAGGCTCAGGTGCGGGAGGTTTGCCAGACCTACCTCACCGCGCCGGCTGCGTTTCAGAAGGCCCGGACGCACACGGTCTGCACGGACGAGATGACCAGCTTGGGGGCCAACGAGCGGCGCGCGGCAACCCTGCTCCCGCTTCCCGGACAGCCCGGCAAACGCGAATGCCAGTACACCCGTCACGGCACGCTGAGTCTGACGGGCAGCTGGGACGTGATGCTCGGCCAGATGATCCACACCACGATCGGTGCCACCCGGAACGGTCAGGATTTTGCCAACCATGTGGAGCAAACGGTTCAGACCGATCCGGACACCGACTGGATCTTCGTGATGGACAACCTGAACACCCATTACGGAGAAGAAGTCGTGCGGATGACCGCCCGGCTGAACGGCATCGCTGAGGAGACGCTGGGCGACAAGCGGAAACAGCGCGGCATTCTCGGTTCCACCCAGTCGCGGCGCGCGTTTCTCAACGACCCGACCCATCGCATCCGGTTCGTTTTCATTCCCAAGCACAGCTCGTGGCTGAACCAGATCGAGGTCGTCTTCGGAGTCATCTCGAAACGGGTGATGCGTCACGGCAGCTTCACCAGCACGGACGATCTGAAGTCGAAGCTGCTCGCGTTCATCGAGTACTTCAACCGGACGTTCGCCAAGCCGTTTCAATGGACCTACACCGGTCGACCAACCCAAACCACCGGCTACACCCGGCCCCGCACCTGGCGCGAAAAGACGCAATCGAGGAAGTTTGAGCAAATTATCGCGTTGGTGGCATAGAATTTCCAGTTTGCGGTACTAGC